>JBILJL010000028.1:0-14705 GCA_044377255.1 Bacteroidia bacterium | reverse complement strand
GATTAATGATGTTCTTCGTGAGCGTGCTCTTCTACTGCTGAACCAAAGTACAAAGCAGAAAGCAAGGTAAATACATAAGCTTGTAGGAACGCAACAAGCAATTCAAGGAAATTCATAAAGGTTGTAAAGGCAACAGATAAAACTGAAACTCCTAAGCCCAAACTTGCGTTCATAGCACCAAAAATGAATATTAAACTAAAAAATCCTAAAATGATAATGTGGCCTGCAGTGATATTAGCAAACAAACGTATCATTAGAACAATTGGTTTGTTTAACATACCAATAATTTCAATTGGTATCAACAATACCCATAATCCTTTAGGAACGCCTGGTGGCATAAAAATATGACCCCAATAGCTTTTGTTACCATTTACTGATGTGATAATGAATGTAAACAAAGCCAATACCATGGTAACAGCAATGTTACCAGTTACGTTGGCTCCTCCCGGGAAAAATGGGATCAAACCGAATAAGTTATTGATAAATATGAAGAAAAATATGGTTAATAAATAGGGTAAGAATTTAGCATATTTAGGACCAATTGAAGGTTTTGCTATTTCATCTCTGATGAAAATGATTAAAGTTTCAATCAAATTGGCCAGGCCTTTAGGTGCTTTGCCTTTGTTCTTGGTGTAATGATTGGCAACAGATAGCATGATCCAACACAAGAAAAATACTGAGATAAACAAACTGGCAACATTTTTAGTAATTGATAAATCATAAAATGAAGCTTCGTGGTTGATGCTGCCATCGGTATTTACTGCCACAATTTTACCTTCTTCTAATTTATAGCCTTCATAAGTTGCATGACCATGTTCAAATTTTGAAGAAAGAAAAGCCTTCACACCTGAATCATCTTTGATAATAATTGGAAGTGGAATAGAAATATGCGAATGGCCGATTGTTGCGATATGCCAATCATGCGCATCTGCAATGTGTTCCATGATTAATTTACCTGCGTCTACTTTTCCGCCTTCTGCATCAGCACCTTCGTGTTTTCCTGCATCATGTGAAGTAGCACCATGGGTTTCTGACTGGTTATGCGCACTTTCTGCAACCATTGAATTGGTATCAACCTCTGTATGATGCTCTTGACCCAAAACTGAATAGCTAGTATAGGCTGCATAGAGTAACACCAAAAATACTGGGATTAAATACTTAGAAATCTTTCTTTTATTTGGCTGCATGAACAATGTTATTTCTTTAAATCGGGGCGCAAGTTAACAACTAGGTAATAAATTTCAAAAGCTGTGTAAAAGAAATATAATGAAAGATACACAACTATAAAGGACAACTCACGGATGGGTGAAAAAATGAGGTATATAAAGAGTGGAAAAATGGAGAAGATAAATCTTATTCCAATTGCACTATAGGTTCTAGTTATAAACGTTTTGTTGTCTTTTGGTAACCCCGAATTGGTTATTTTATAAGTAAGCAATGTGAGCAGTAAAAAATAAACCAAAGCAATCCAAACGAAATTATTTACGGAAATACTATTTTGAAATTGTTGAAAACAAAAAATCAAGATAACCATCACCAAGGTGAGGATTGATAGGCTTGAATAAAATTTATTTTTAATCATTTTCAAAATTTTACACTATAAATAACTGTCAATCAGTAGATAAATACTATTTTACCTAGAGACAATCATTTTTTAGGTGGCGCAAAAGTACTCATTAATATGAAATAATAGGTACCCAATTAATTATTTTTTAAGAAAATCTCTGATAGCCAAGTACAAAGCAGCAAAAACAGATGATAAAACCCCAACAAGGGTAAAAATAGGGAATTTAAACTGAAAATATTCGTCGGCGTATTTTCCAAGTAAACTACCTGCAACAATTACTACAATCATTTGGGTAGCTTGGGAGCTATACTTTAGCAGCTGATTAGGCTGTTGCTTGTTCTCTGATGGTTTCACTTAAAACAGGTGCTTTGGTATCTAGGGGTTTGCCAATTTTACCATTTCTATAATCTCCAAGCCCAATTGCCACTCCTGTACTCATGGAACTTTTACCATTGAACTCGGCACCTGCCTCAATAATTAATTTATTGCAAGAAATATCTCCCATTATTTTTGCGGAAGCCTTGATTGTTAATAGCTCAGAAACAAAAATATTGCCAATTACGATTCCGGAAACATCGCAGTTAATGGCTTTTATATTCCCTTCAACATTGGCGGAGGTACCTAATACTAGTTTAGCCTTAACATCAATATTTCCTTTAAGATTGCCATCTATTCGCAAATCCCCTTCAGAACTTAAATCCCCTTGAATTCTGGTTCCAGCATTTAAAATATTAATCTCTTGCGGATTAAAGGTACTGTTTTTAGAAGGTTTAAAAATTGCCATGTTTCGATTTATTATTTATACAATATTTTAGGTTAAAGGAATTACCTCTTATTAAAATAAAAATTAGGGCAAAAAAGCTATTTCTAAGGCCGGTAACAATGAAAAAATATTTACCTACTAGTACAAATATATCAATTTTTTCAAAATAATTGAATTCTGGGATGAAATACTCACAAGAATTAAAAATAAGCACCATTTTTATCCAATGTTTATAGTAAAAAGTGCGGTAAATAAGATAAAAAATTGCTTTAAGGAGCTTTTGAAAGGCTATCATTTAGGCCTTCACCGCCGTTAATTATATTAATAATATTCTTGTAATAGAGCTCTTTAGCAACCAAAGCCTGCTCCATTGAATCTGTTTTATACAATAATTCCTGTAAGTTTCGTTTGGTTTTTGAATCAGTATATCCTGGAACATATTCTCGCAAAGAAGTGTAAAAAATGAGGGTTATTATGAGTGTAGCAAACAAAACAACAGCAGAACTAAAGCCAATAAAAACATTCATAGGAGTTAGTTTAAAGGATAGTTTCTCCTCAAACGACTCATCATTGATTAGTACTAATTTGTATTTATACCGCAGCTTGTGAATTAATTTTTTCTTTGGCTGATCCATAAGTATAGACGAATTAAAAAAGTTTTGGTTAAAATTGTACGATTAATAATTCAAAGATAAGTAAAATCAACGTCTCAATTGTACAAGAACCATAACATCTTATATTCAATCCTTTTGGGCACTATTTTTATATTTGCTTGTAGTCCTACCAAAGACAAATGGTTGAACCGAAATTTCCATACACTAACTGGTCACTACAATGTTTATTTTAATGGTGAACAAAAGCTATTAGATGCAATTGCTCAAATTGAAAATGGCCATGTTAATAATTTTGACAGGGTTTTAGATATATTTCCTTTAGGAACAGCTGAAACAGCCAAAGCTGCTGGTAATTTAATTGATGAAGCAGTAAAGAAGTTCTCTAAAACCATTCAAATGCATACCATTGGGTCGTTTACCGACGATTCCTATTTTGCCATGGGAAAATGTAGGTATTACAAGCAAGATTATTTTAGTTCTATTGAAACCTTTCAATATGTAATTGGAAAATATAAAAATGGCGAATTTAGCGACGCAAGTGCTTGCTGGATTGCTAAGAATTATGTTGGAATGAACAAACTCGGCGAGGCGGAGGCATTAATGGGATTGCTCCTTGCAAAAAAAGATTTAAAAAAGAACGATATCAGCTTAATTTATGCTACAGCTGCTGATATCAATATTAAGCAAGAAAAATATACGACTGCACTCGATAATTTAAACCTTGCTTTAAAAGGAAAATTAAAGAAGGATCAAAAAATTAGGTACCATTATATATTGGGTCAACTCTGCCTTTTAAGCAATCGAAAACCAGAAGCCAGCTATCATTTTAACAAAGTAATTTCATATATTCCTCCATACGAATTTGCATTCAATGCTAATATTAGTCTTACAAGAATTTATGATGTGAACGATTTGCGCTCTATTAGCAAAGTGAAAAAGAATTTGAAAAAAATGGCTAGTGATGAAAAAAATATTGATTATTTAGATCAAATTTATTTTGAACTAGGTAAGATAGATTTAGCTCTAAAAAACTATCCTGAGGCCATTAATAACTTTAAAAAATCTGTCGCATTTAACACCAAAAATAAGAATCAAAAAGGGTTAAGCTATTATGAATTGGCAAAATTGTATTTCGATCAAAAAGAATTTAAAAATGCACAAGCATATTATGATAGTACTGTTCAAAACATTGACCCAAACAACAAAAAATTTAATCAAATAAAAGAAACAAAAGTGGTTTTATCTGATTTGATTAATAATTTACTTGTTTATGAAACAGAGGATTCATTGCAAAGGCTTGCCTTGCTGAGCAAAGATGAAATTGATAGAAAAGTAACTGCTTGGAATTTAGAAGAAAAAAGAAAGCAAGATTTAATTGCTAAAGAGGCCAAGAAAAATGCAAAAGCAAAAGCAAGTGCGGCCAATAATATCAGCATCATGCCTACTGGTCAAACTTCATTGCCCGGATCAGGCGATAACTCTTGGTATTTTTACAACAACAACTTGGTAAACTCTGGTGCTGCAGAATTCTTTTCAAATAAAAAATGGGGCCAAAGACAAAATGAAGATTATTGGAGATTTGCTGCTAAAGAAAAGCCAAGGGTAGAAATTCCCAACAACACAAAAGATAGCCTAACTGGTAACAATGCTACAAATGGAAAAAATGGTGTAGAAATTAAACCTGAACCCAATCAGGCTGCTTTAACAGGAGATGCAGAAAAAGATAAATGGATTAAGAATATTCCATTCACTGTGGCTCAAAAAGAAAGGTCGAATCAAAGGATGTTAGAAGCTTTGCACAATCTTGGCATCATCTATTATTTGCGATTAAAAAATGCTGTAGAATCCAAAAAATATTTTGGTTTAATGCAAAGTAAATTTCCTCAAAGCGAGTATGAACCAGAGGCATTATTCTATTTATGCAAAAGCAATGGTGATTTAAATAACAAACTTGTTGCAGAAGAAAATAAACACAAATTAATATCCAATTATCCAACTCACCCGCTCAGTTTATTGTTGCAAAACAAAACATTTCAATCATCTGAAAATACCAGTAATAAGGAACTACTAGCTGCTTATGAAAAAATGTATACAGCTTACGTTAATGGTAATTATCAAGATGCAATGAATTTAAAATCTGAAATAGACAAACTATATCCAGGGAATAATTTAAAACCTAAAATTGATTTACTAAATGGATTCTGTATAGGCAAAACGCAAAACAAGGAAGCCTTTAAAAAAGCATTGGAAGAAGTTAGTTCAACACACAAAGGTTTAGACGTAGCAAAAACTGCAGACGACTATTTGGAGATTATAAATAGACAAGACAAAAAAATAGCCTTTGTAGCCAAAGATAGTAGTAAAACAGAGTTAGAATTTGACCTTGAAACCGAGACCCCTTTCTATTATATTATTGCCATTAAAGACACTAAAATTGACCTAACTGATTTTACTTCTCAATATGCAAATTTCAATGAAGCTTATTCTGAAGAAAACAATTTAAAAGTCAATGCCATTATGAGCAATGAGGGATATCAATTAATTACTGTTCGCGAATTTCCCAATTATAAAACTGCATCTGATTATATTAAAATCTTGCAATCAACCGACTTTAAGAACAAAAAGCTAAAATATTCTTTAGTTACACCAGAATATATTATCTCTACCAAAAACTTTAAAAAGGTGTTGAAAGAAAATAAAGTTGAAAAATTTGCTGAATTTTACAAAAAACAAGAGGAACAACTTAAACCAAAGAAATGAACTGGAAAGATTACTTTTTTAAAAACCCGTATTGGAAATTCATCAAATGGATTTGGGTAGGAGCCTTTATGGGCCTATTCTTGCTAGCCTCTTTGGTTACTGTAATTGCCATGGGTTGGTTTGGACAATTGCCACCTATTGAAGAATTAGAAAATCCAACTACGCAACTAGCTAGTGAAATTTATGCAGATGATGGCAGTATTTTAGGTAAGTACTATTTACAAAATAGAAGCAATGTAAATTATGAAGAGTTAAGTCCTCAACTTATCAATGCGCTGATTGCTACAGAAGACATTCGTTTTTACGAGCACAGTGGAATTGATAACAGCAGGCTTTTTACCATGATTTTATATAATTTAATTGGCAAGCAACAAGGTGGTAGTACTATCTCTCAACAATTGGCTAAAAACTTGTATCCAAGAAAGCGTTTTAGAAGTATCATAGACAAAGCAGTTACTAAAATTCAAGAATGGGTTACAGCCGTTTTAATTGAACAACGTTATACCAAAGATGAAATACTCACCATGTATTTGAACACTGTTGAGTTTGGCAGCAATTCATTTGGTATTGGTAGTGCTTCTAAAACATTTTTTGGCAAAACGCCTCAAGCCCTCAATGCACAAGAATCTGCTTTATTGGTTGGAATGCTCAAAGCGCCAACATTATATAGCCCAATCAGAAATCCGGTAAATGCTTTAAGAAGACGCAATACCGTTTTGAACCAAATGGAAAAAGCAAATTTTATTAGCAGTGATTCTTGTTCTATCATGAAAGCCCAGCCTATTGAACTCTCTTTCCAAGAAGAAAGTCATAACGAAGGTTTAGCTACCTATTTTAGAGAAACACTCAGAATTGAATTAATGGATTGGTGCGAAGAAAATGGTTACAACCTTTACAAAGATGGATTAAAAATTTATACAACCATTAACCCTACCATGCAGTTAATTGCTGAACAAACAGTGGAGTCGCAATTAAAAGAACAGCAGAAGGCATTCTTTGCACATTGGAAAGGAAGGGCTCCTTGGGGAGAATTTAAGGAGGTTCTGGTTAGTGGAATGAAGCGAAGTGATAGGTATAGAATTGCCAAAGAACTTAAAAAATCTGAAACCGAAATTCAACGTGAATTTAATACCCCCGTTAAGATGAGGGTATTCTCTTATACCAGAGGTGAAATTGATACCTTAATGACGCCAATGGATAGTATAAAATATTACAAATACTTTATGCAATGTGGCTTCATGAGTATGGATCCTCAAACAGGAAAAATTAAGGCTTGGGTAGGTGGACAAAACTATAATTATTTTAAGTACGACCACGTTAATTCATCTGCCAAAAGGCAAGTTGGGTCAACCTTTAAGCCTTTTGTTTATACTGTGGCAATTGACAATGGATTCTCTCCATGCATGATGATACCAGACAAGCCAGTCAGTTTTGCTGGATATCCAGATTATAACCCTGGCAATGCTGATACCAAATATGATTTACCTGAAATGACCATGTACAGAGGTTTGCAATTATCCATTAATTTGGTATGTTTAAATGTTTTGAAAATGTTGGGCGACGATGGTATAAAAAATGTGATAGACATGGCTCACAAAATGGGGGTAACAAGCAAGATTGAGCCCTACCCTTCCTCTGCTTTGGGTACAGCCGATATATCGGTATATGAAATGGTAGGTGCTTTCTCTACTTTCGCTAATAAAGGCGTTTGGATCAAACCGAATTATTTAACGAGAATTGTAGATAAAAACGGGAATGTGATTTTTGAAAACCTGCCAATTACACAAGAAGCTTTAAGCGAACAAACTGCTTATGTGATGTGTAAAATGTTGGAGAAAGTTACCACCAATGGAACTGCTGCTAAAATCAAGTATCAATATAAAATTCCAGGTGCAGTGGGTGGAAAAACTGGTACTACCCAGAACTACAGTGATGGTTGGTTTATTGGAATTACACCTACATTGGTTTCTGGTTGTTGGGTTGGATGGGAAGATAGAGCCATTCACTTTAGAACAATGCAACTTGGATCAGGCTCGGCAATGGCTATGCCGATTTGGGCAAACTATATGCAAAAGGTTACCTCAACCCCAAATTTAATTCAAATAATCAATGAATGGACACCTCCTCAAAGTCCAATAAGCATTGAATTAGATTGTGCCAATTTTTCGAACGGGCAAGTAGAGAAGGAAGACTTTGTGGAGTAAATTATTCGGAAGATTGTTTGATAACATCAAGTAAATTACACTTAAAACTGAGTCAAAACAACTCAGTTTTTTTTGTTTAATCTCGAAGTAAAAGGATAATTTTTGATGTTTTAACCAATTTTTCTAAATTTGATTATATTGCCCTACAATTAGTTTAACTCTATGTCAAGTTTCTTTTATACCAAATCATTACAAGACCTTTTAAAACACCACGATGGGTCGCAATTAAAACGCACACTTACTGCAGCCAATTTGGTTGCCTTAGGAGTTGGAGCAATTATAGGTGCAGGCCTTTTTGTTAGAACCGCCGCAGCCTCAGCAGAAGCAGCAGGAGCAGCAGTGACCATGAGTTTTATTATTGCAGCAGTTGGCTGTGCATTTGCAGGTATCTGTTATGCAGAATTTGCGGCTATGATTCCAATTGCAGGAAGTGCCTATGCCTATTCTTACGTTACAATGGGAGAGTTAATGGCTTGGATTATTGGTTGGGCTTTAATTATGGAATATGCCTTAGGAGCGGCAACGGTAGCTATTGCGTGGAGTGAATATTTAAATAATCTGCTCGGAGGGGCCATACCTTATGAATGGTGTCACTCGCCCTTTGAAACCTTAAAGAAAGTAGTTGACCAAGGGAGCATTGATCAATTGATTGCCAGTAATGCGGATTTGAGTCATCACCTAAAAAATGGTGAATTATTTATAACCGAAGAAGTATACGAGCATTTAAGCTCAGCCCAACAAGGATTGGTTCAAGTAACCCATGGATTTATCAATGCACCAGCATTAATCATTTTATTGGCACTTACTTTATTGCTAATTAAAGGAACACAAGAATCGGCAATGGTAAATACTATAATTGTATTTATAAAAGTTGCTATTGTATTGTTATTTATAGTTTTAGGTTGGCAGTTTATTAAACCAGAAAACCATACTCCATTTATGATACCAGAAGGAACACTAGGTCATGAAGGTTTCTTTAAACATGGATGGGGTGGTGTATTGGGTGGAGCTGCAATTGTGTTCTTTGCTTTCATTGGATTTGATGCGGTAAGTACTGCTGCCCAAGAGGCAAAAAACCCTAAACGAGATATGCCCATCGGAATCTTGGGATCATTGGTTATTTGTACCATACTTTATGTTTTATTCGGACATGTTTTAACAGGTGTAGCAAATTGGCAAGAATTTAAAACTGCAGGTAAAGAAGCTTCTGTAACTTATGCCATTCAAACTTACATGAAAGGATATGAGTGGCTTGGAACAAGCGTTACCGTTGCTATTTTGGCTGGTTTTTCTTCGGTAATTTTGGTGATGTTGATGGGACAAAGCAGGGTATTCTTTAGCATGAGTAAAGATGGCTTGTTACCAAAAGCTTTCAGCGAATTACATCCTAAATTCAAAACTCCTTATAAAGCAAATTGGATATTATTGATATTTGTAGGTGCATTTGCTGCATTTATTCCTGGCTCTGTTGCAGGTGATTTAACTAGCTTTGGAACCCTATTTGCATTTGTATTGGTTTGCCTTGGTATTATTATCATGCGCAAGAAAGAACCAAGTATGGAACGTCCATTCAAAACCCCTTTAGTTCCGCTGGTTCCAATTCTTGGTATGGTAATATGTTTGGCAATGATTATAAGCCTTCCATTGCCTACTTTATTAAGTGCTGGAATTTGGTTGGTTTTGGGCTTGTTAATATACTTTGGCTATTCGGCCAACCATGCCCGCAAAATGCGTGAGAACTTAACCAAGTATTAATTATAAGTAGAAATCAATACCTACAAAAGTTTTTTATTCATTAAGGGTGAAGCAAAAATCTTAATGGAATAGCTGCTCTTTTGCGCCACGCTATTTCATTATGCGGTTCGCCAGGAAAACTTAAACTCATAAAATCTTTGGGGGTTGCATATCCACTTTCTCTGCATAAACTATCCATGTATAATTGATAAGGTTCATACCAAGCATCAAGAGTGCTTGTTCCATGATCAAAGTATAATTTATGCTGTTTAGGATTTGGCAAATTTCTGGCAAAATAATTGATGTAAGATTGAGCTATGCTTGCATTATTTTCTTTTAAACTAACAGGCCAATGCGTGGAAATGCAGGCAACACCTTTTAATTGATCAGAGCGTTTGCATAAGGCATATAAAGAAATTAATCCTCCCATGCTTGATCCCATCATGAAGGTGTTTTTCATTTCTGGTTTTGTTGGGAAAGTGCTATCTATAATAGGCTTCAGTTCATCAAAAATAAATGACAAGTAAATATTTGCCAAGGTACTTCCTCCTCTTTCTGTTGCAAGTTTATTTCTATTTAAACTATCTAATTTTTTAAATGCATCTTCAGGATTGTATTCTATAAATCTCCTAGGCGTGTTCCAAATACCCACTACAATGGTTTGTCGGATAATGTTATTCCTTAGTAAACTATCCATTATTTCATCAATACCCCACTCCATACCGCCAAATGAACTACCGGGTAAAAATAAGTTTTGACCATCATGCATGTAGAGCACCGCATACCTGGTTTTTCCAGATGAATCAAAATCATTAGGCACCCAAACATCCACATTTCTTGGGTCAAGCCATTGCCCTTTAACTTTCTCGAACCTAAACAGCCTTCCTTTTAAGTTGGCACCTTTAATTTCATTTTGAGCATTTAGGTTTAAACACAACAAAAGGTAAATTGGCAAAAACAATATCCTAGTCTTCATCATTCTCACAAGCAAAAATTTGTTTTTATTATTTAAACAAAAATACAATTATTAATTTAACACCTCATGTAAAACCGCGGGTGATTTTAGTTCACTAAATAGCATTAAGTGTAATTGGTAGTACCGAATCATTTTATTCAACAATTCTCTGCGCAAATTGGCAGGTAATTCTACCAATTGAATCTCTTCAAAATTCATGTCAATAAACTGAGCCAAAACCCCTGTCAATGGCTCTTTGCAATAATCACTCGTATTTGGTGCATCTGCAACAAATACGCCTTCTTGCAAACTAAAAACGGGCGCTTCCAAACTGTAATTAGCTTTAGGGAAAAAGCCCAAATACTTACTCAATTGAACCATAAAATACACGGGGAAATTACGCAAAGATCCTTGTGTTAAATCGGCTATTTGAACCGAATGAAATAAGAACCCAAACATTTGAACATCAATTTGATCCTCTTCTCTTAAACTTTTGGTGAGCAATTCGGCCATAAATAAAGCCAAAGTACTTTTGTGCAATTCAAAATGAAGGTGATTTAAAACAGGAATGCATCTCAGTTCTTTGATACGCTGTAAGTTTTTATTCTGCTGGTGATAAACCTCTAATTCCAGCAAAGACAGTGGCAATAAATGAGATGGTTTAATTGCTCCCTTTTTTCCCTTAACACCATTGATTAAATAGCTTTGCATGCCAAATAAATCGGTATAGCACTTTAGCACTACACTGTTCTCTGAGTAATTGATTGTATTGAGCACAATGCCACGGCATTTCTGAAGCATAGTATGTAAATTTACCTTGAGTTATGCGCCAACAATCCTTCTTTAGTTGCCAAATAGGAAAATGCACGCATGTTATCCGTATCATAAATAAAGCTGCGTTTATAATCGCCAGATTCTTCTTCCCATTTCATTACAGAAACCATTTTTTTATGGATCAATGTTTTAAGTGCATCTGCAACCACATTGGGTGGATAAGATACTTCCTCTAAAATTTTATCAAATGGTTCAACAAAATACAAGCAGTTTAAAATATCAAACTCCAAATCATCTATTTCTGGTATCATTTTAATTCTCTCTCCTTCCAAGTATAAGTGTTTACATTAGCCCAAATGCCAATAATAATAACATATAAAATATGAAATGGCTGAACCAATGGCATCAGTAAAAGTAATTGTTTGCGTTTAAAAAAATGTAAGATAGATCCCAATATCAATCCTTCTGCAAACATTTTTATCAAAAGTTGGGTCAAACCTACTTGCCAAAAACCTTCATAAAAAATACTTATAATAACATTTGACAACATGCTTAAATTAAAGAAATAAGCACCAATCAATATGGCAGTAATATAGCGTTCTTCGTACTTTGTGCTCTTGGATACCCATCTGCGTCTTTGCTGCGTTAATTGCTCCATACTGCCATTTGGTGAAGTATAAACAATTGCCCTTTCATCTTTTAGAAAATACACTTCATCAGGATATTTTTTAAAAATCTTGTGCAACAAAAACTCATCATCGCCACTGGCAATGTGTTCATTATTTAAATAACCACCAACCTCATTAAAAGCATCCTTGGTAAAAATTAAATTGGCCGCACTACACATATTGGGGTTCTTTAATTGTATTGCTGCTCCTCCAATGCCCACTAAGCCTGCAAACTCCAAAGATTGAAACTTTTCAAACATGGTGGATGCATAAAAGAAAACTGGAGCATAAATCATTTTTACCGACGTGTGTTGAACAAAATTATTTAGGCTACTTAACCATAAATTACCTCTGGTGCAATCTGCATCTGTAAGCACAATCAAATCGAAATTGGCTATTGAAATACCCGCAGTTATTGCACTTTTTTTACCCGAAAAACCTGCTAATTCCGCATCTATTAATCGAATATTTATAGTAGCATTGGAGGCAGTAATCTCTTCTACAATTTTTGCGGTTCTATCAGAAGAATGATCGTTTATAACTATGATTTCAAAAAGTGCACTTGGGTAATTTTGATTTATGATAGATACCAAACAATTTAAGATGGAAGCTTCTTCGTTTCTGGCTGGCACTAAAATACTAAAACCTATTTTTGGTTCAAACAAAACACTTGCTTTTTGCTTAGGGATGAGTAACCAACCCATATAATAAAACAGTATGAGGCAAGCATATCCTATTGCCAAAATGTAACAAGAAATTTCCCAAATACTCATGACCTAACCTTATATATAAAATACATGCCCAAGATAGCGGGAAACAAAATGTTTACTATCCACAAACTATAAGCTGCGAGCAAAATTCCTTCTTGGTTCAAACTATATAAACTAAAAAACATCAAAGCAGTTGCCCCGCGCAAGCCTATTTCTAATAGCAGAAAAGAAGGTACCACAGACTGAACACAAAATGTGGCAATGATGCAAGCCAAAGCAGGAAAAAAATCGATATCAACTTTAAAAAACCGCAACAACAAATAATATTGGGTCAAGAAAACGGTATAACGTAGAAACGACAACAATAACAACAAGCCTAATTCTTGGCGATTGTATGCCCCAAAAACATTCACATACTGTTCAAACTTTACAAACCATGTTAGCTTATTTATTTTGCTATAAACCAAACTTAAATTTAAATACACCAAAATCAATAGAAAAATAAGTCCATAACCCAAAGGCAATAAATACCAATAGCCCGGGAGCTGCTCACTAAAAAACGACAAAGAAAATAGGCCAAAAAACAAGGTTATAATAACTTGAGCAGTGTGTCCAATTACAGCAACCAATGAACCTTTAATTTTATTTAGCACCTCTAAGTGAATCACTCTTCCGGCAAAATCTCCAATTTGATTTGGGGTGATGATGCTCAAAGTAACGCCAGATAAGATGGCTTTTATAGCAGTTTTATAATCAATGGGTTCATATTTTTGAATGAGCAATTTCCATTTCAATGCTTCTATTCCCCAATTAAAAATGAGCAAAAATGAGGCTACAAGCAACCAATAAATTGACCCAATTTGCTGTTTGAGCTCAAAGCGTTGAAAAAGCGAATTGATATGGTAAGCGTAAATTAATTTGTAAAAAATAAATACCGTTAGTACCAGTACTAAAACATTTTTCGCAATTTTAATTGCTTTTTGATATTGGGTTGTTTGAAACAAAGGTTTGCATTAACTATGTTTGACAAAATAACGCATACATTCAACGTAAACCAAATGAGATTTTGACAGAAAGCAAATCCATACAAGAAAGAATCATCCTTGGCATAGATCCAGGCACCACGGTTATGGGTTATGGCGTGATTCAAACCACAGGAAAAAAGGCAGTTGTGCTTAGCTTGGGTGTTCTTAAACTGGATAAATATGATGACTATGCGCTAAAATTAAAAAAGATATTTGAGCGAACAGTTGGGTTAATTGATGAATACCACCCAGATGAATTAGCCATTGAGGCACCCTTTTATGGCAAAAATGTACAAAGTATGCTAAAATTAGGCAGGGCTCAAGGAGTAGCAATTGCAGCCGCTATGAGCCGAGAATTAGCCGTGGTTGAATATGCGCCTAAAAAAATAAAATTGGCCGTTACAGGCAATGGAAATGCTTCAAAAGACCAAGTTGCTGCAAGCCTAATGCAACAACTCCAATTTGAGTACAACAATGAATACTCAGATGCAACAGATGGTTTAGCGGCAGCTTATTGCCATTTTATGCAAAAGAGTTTAAGGGTACCTGCTTTAGAAATTAAAGGAAAAAGCAAAATTCCAGCTAAGAAAAAAGCCTCCTCTTGGGAAGCATTTGTTACACAAAATCCTACTAAAATAAAGAAAAAATAGTTCCTTATTTTGGCAATTGGAGGGATATTTCATTGGAAATTTTAGCCATTTCTTCATTTGTAAATACCAACTTTGGGTTGGCAAAATTCATCTCTTCCAAATTAGAAAATGGGATCAAATGAATGTGCGCATGTGGCACTTCTAAACCCATTACACAAACGCCAACTCTTAAACAAGGCACTGCTTTTTTAATCCCTTCTGCAACTATCTTAGAAAACAAATGTAATCCAGCAAATTCGGTTTGATCCAAATCAAAGATGTAATCAACTTCTTTTTTAGGG
>JBILJL010000267.1:0-3725 GCA_044377255.1 Bacteroidia bacterium | reverse complement strand
CACACAGAGACCACAAATTTATTTTCTTTTATTTATCCTCATAAAGCTCTGTGTCTTCCCTCCGTGACCTCTGTGGTTAATGGTTATTTTATTTAACCACAGAGAACACAAAGAAAATCACACAGAGTCCACAAATTTATTTTCTTTTATTTATCCTCATAAAGCGCTGTGTCTTCCCTCCGTGACCTCTGTGGTTAATGGTTATTTTATTTAACCACAGAGAACACAAAGAAAATCACACAGAGTCCACAGATTTTTTAATTCATAATTGGCTCCGCGAGGGGTATAAAAATAAAACACTACCTTTGTGGGATGGACAATCCTAAGGTAATTCCCTTTAAACAAATGATTATTGAGGAGGATGAGCATTTCATCTTTATAAATAAACCCGCATTATATTCTTCTTTAGATGATAGGCATGGAGATGTGTTTTCAATTATTCGACAGGCTAAAAAGCACGATGAAAACCTGCAACTTTGCCACAGATTAGATAAGGAAACAAGTGGCATTTTGGTGATTGCCAAAAACGAGGTAGTTTACCGCGAAATGGCTATGTTGTTTGAAAAACGCGAGGTAAAAAAAATATACCATGCTATGGTCAATGGTTCATTAAATGTGCAGGATCAAAAGATTGTATTGCCATTGGGTCAAACCGCTAAAGGAATTGCTAAGGTTGATAAAATTGATGGCAAGCCTTCCGAAACCATTGTAAGTACGCTTAAAAACTACCGCCACTATTCGCTGCTTTCTTGTAGTCCGGTTACAGGTAGGTTGCACCAAATAAGAATCCACTTGGCTTCGCAAAACTTCCCATTGGTAGCAGATGTTACCTATAATGGTAAAATGCCTTTCCTTTCAAAAATAAAACCCAAATTCAAAGAAGGCAAGTGGGCAAATGAAGAGCCAATGATGAAACGTGTAGCGCTTCACTCCTACTCCATTCATTTTACCTTATTTGAAAAGGAATACAATGTTGTGGCACCTTATCCAAAAGACTTTGCGGTACTTGTGAAGTTGGTGGAGAAATATGATTCGTAAGAATTGTCTTTGGCAGTTAGTCTTTGGTTTTTGGTGATTCTGTTACTACGGATAAATCCATTGGATGGGCAATTTTTTCTGGTAATAAAGCAAAATCAATTACTTCATGCATTTCTTTTACGTAGGTAAAAGTTAAATCTGTTAGGTAATTTTCTTTAATTTCTAGGATGTCTTTTCTATTGGCTTCACACAAAAGTATATCTGTAATACCTGCACGTTTGGCTGCTAATATTTTTTCTTTTACTCCTCCAATTGGCAATACTTTTCCGCGTAATGTTATTTCACCTGTCATGGCTAAATGCGGACGAATTTTGCGTTGCGTATAAACCGAAGCCAAAGAAGTTAACATAGTAACTCCAGCAGAAGGTCCATCTTTTGGAACGGCACCTGCAGGCACATGTATGTGTAGATCGTATTGATCAAAAACTCTTGGATCAATATTTAATTTTTCGCAATTTGCTTTTAAATAACTCAAGGCAGTGATGGCAGACTCTTTCATTACCTCTCCAAGATGACCAGTTAAAGTTAATTTGCCTTTACCTTTGTGCAAGATACTTTCTACAAACAATATTTCGCCACCAACGCTTGTCCAGGCGAGGCCAGTAACAACTCCAGCCACATCATTTCCTTGGTAAATTTCCTTTTCGCCTCTATCTGCGCCAAGAATTTTGAGTATCATTTCAAAATCAATTTTCTTGCTGTATTTATTGCTCATTACTTTTTCGCGCGCAATGTGTCGGCAAACCGATGCTATTTGTTTTTCTAATCCACGCACACCACTCTCGCGGGTATAGCCTTCAATAATTTTCTTTAAAATATCTTCGCTTAATTCAAAATCGTTTTTGCCTAAGCCATGGTTTTCTTTTTGCTTAGGAATCAAATATTTTTTTGCTATTTGAACCTTTTCCTCCATGGTATAACCATTGATTTCAATGATTTCCATTCTATCTAATAAGGCAGGTTGAATGGTGTCCAAAGAATTGGCAGTAGCAATAAACATTACATGCGACAGGTCGTACTCAATCTCAACAAAATTATCGTAGAAAGTACCATTTTGCTCTGGGTCCAAAACCTCTAACAACGCGCTACTTGGATCACCCCTAAAGCTATTTCCCAATTTATCTACCTCATCTAAAACAAAAACAGGGTTATTGGTTTTCATCTTTTTAAGGTTCTGTATGATCCTACCTGGCATGGCGCCAATATAAGTTCTTCTGTGCCCTCTTATTTCGCTTTCATCGCTCAAGCCACCCAATGCCACACGAGCATATTTTCTACCCACTGCTTTGGCAATTGATTTACCCAAAGATGTTTTACCAACACCTGGAGGTCCGTATAAGCAGAGTATCGGACTTTTCATGTTGTTCTTTAATTTAAGAACAGCCAAATATTCTAAGATACGTTGTTTAACTTTTTCTAGGCCAAAATGGTCTTCGTTTAATATTTTTTCGGCGCGTTTTAAATCAAAATTATCCTTGCTGTATTCGCCCCAAGGCAAGTCTAGTAATAGTTGTAAATAATTTAATTGTATCCCGTAATCTGGTGCCATTGGATTGGTTCGCCTTAAACGATCAAGCTCTTTGTTAAAAGCTTGTGCAACTTTTTCATCCCACTTTTTACCTTTGGCTAAAAGTAACAAATTCTCAATATCTCTCTCAGGCGAATCGCCACCCAACTCTTCTTGAATGGCTTTTATTTGTTGTTGTAGGAAAAAATCTCTTTGTTGTTTGTCTAAATCACCGCGAACTTTACTTTCAATTTGGGCTTTTATTTCTGCAAATTGGTAATCTTTTTTGAGTGCTTCTAAAACTTTATGGGCACGTGTTTTATATGGAATTTCCTCTAAAATAGACTGTTTAACTGCTGTTTCAGAACTCAAATTGGAGGCCACAAAATTGACCAAGAATGTTGGACTCTTTATTTTACTTACCGCAGATGCTGCCTCGCTGGGCATGTGCGGCGACATGTTGATGATTCTTTGCGAGAATTCTTTGATAGATTCTGCCATTGCTTTGGATTCTTCGTCCTCCACAAAAATAGGTTCATCTAAAGGGCTAATTTTTGCTTTTAAATAAGGGTCGGTTTGAACCAACTCATTTATTTTAAATCTTCTTTTACCTTGAATAACAGCCATGGTGCTACCATCAGGCATTTTTATCATGCGCAAGATGGAAGCAACAGTTCCTATTTCATATAAATCATCGAGCGCAGGCTCTTCAATTTCTGAAGAACGCTGAGCCACAACACCCACAAGTTTTAATTGTGTTTTGTATGCTTCCTTCAATAATTGAATAGATTTATCACGGGCTACAGTAATGGGCATCACCACACCTGGAAACAAAATGGTGTTCCTAAGCGGCAAAATTGGCAGACTTTCAGGAAGCGCCTCTTTGTTCATTTGGTCTTCCTCTTCCTGACTTAACAAAGAAATGAAATCAGAATTCTCTCCTTCGTCGTTTATTATATTACTCAAAATCAACCTATCGTGCATAATTATATGTTTCTATTGCAATAAGATATTCATTGCGGCCTACTTAATAAACAATACCCGTGCCAACTAAAACTCAAATTGGCCAAAATACCTATCCACCAAAATTGAGGCTGCAACGGCCGCATTTAAGCTTTCGGCCTCTCCCCTTCTCTCAATGCTAATGGTATCGCTTAAAAGGGCTTTTAAATCAGGGCTT
>JBILJL010000266.1:0-3731 GCA_044377255.1 Bacteroidia bacterium | reverse complement strand
CACTTGCAAAAGCATCAAAATGGAATTTATTTTTCTTTAAGCCTATGCCAAATCCTCGCATAAAACCACTTTCATTGAGAGATCTATATGGCCTTATTCCTTCGCCATAGAATTGCGATTGCATGACCAAAGAAGATTTGCCATTGAACATAGAAGTGCCCATGCACAAACCCTTGCCCATGTTTACGTGAAAGTCGCCAATGGCCAATGTTTGCAGTAATCCCTTGCCTTTATACAAGAGGTGAAAGGTTTGAAAATCGCCTGCCTTATTCCATTTTTCTCCAGCATCTTTTTCTATACCAAATCCTAGGTATAATTTGTTGCTGTAGGCAAATCTATATCTCACAGACAAGTGTTCTGCACTGCCTGCATATATGTTTTGAGTTTGGTAAGCCTTGGTATTTTGCAAAGTTCTATCGCCTTGTAAAATCAATTCATGGCTGCCTTTTTTGAGTAAGGCTGGCAACGACAAGTAATCACTCATTTTGCGCTCATCTACCCTCACAAAGTAGCTCAATAATTCAATAACGGTTTGATCCAAGCCTTCGACTGCTTGTAATTCGTAGATGCTCAAAAATGGACCATATTTGGACAGGTGATTGAATAAGGCATTTATTTCTTTTGGGGTCAAAAAGAATAACTTAGATAAGGTAATGCTACTTGCTTGGTTAATAGGAATAGGGTTGTTTATCCATTCTTGAATACTTAATTCTAAGTCGCTTTGATCTACCTCTGTTGCTTGGTTATCCAATATTTTTTCAAGGGTTATTTTGATCCAATTATTAGCAGGTGTATTGTTTTGAGCGAATGAGAAAGTACTGCTGTATACCAACAATAGCAAGGTTAAATATAGTTTCATTTTTTCTGGCCAATAACAAATTGAAATTCAACAAAGGAGCTAAAACCTAAAAACCTGTGGTGGTTTGTACCTAGAATAATTTTTGTTTTCTTACTTTTATAACTTGCGCCAAAGCTGGGTTGTTGCGGGTTATTTTTATAACCAAAGAGTAAGTTAAATTGATTATTTAATTGGTATTTTAAACCTAGTTTAGAAGTGCTTTGTTGTTTCAATACCTGTTCTATTTCTGCATAAAAAACGAGTTGATCATTGTATTGAAAGGAGCTGCCTAATTGAATGATGGTGGGAATTATTTCTGTTCTTTCTAAGGCATAACTTGCACCATTTAAATTGATGATATGCGACGATAAATTCCACTTTTCGTTCAATTGAAAAAACATGCCAATGGTGCCAATAAAATTTCCCCTTGACGGTAATTGAAATTGTTGGGTAATTAAATAATTGAATCCAGCACCTAGGTATAAATGTTTACTGAGTTTTTTAGCAATGCTCGTTGAAATTAATTGCTGGTTAAAATAACTGTTACCTTGTTGGATCAAACCGAAACCAAATGGCAGTTTGTAGCCAGGATTTTGAAAACAAATACCAGCTTGGGCTAAATTCTTTTGAAAATAGGGGGTTGTATGAAACAAATTTAGCGAAGTATGCGTGTTTTTGGCAATTAAGGCTGGATTATTGAACACCTCAAAGCCAGAAGGGCTCAAGGTGCCTATTTTAGCTAAGGATAGGCATTCTGCGCCAAATGTTTGGCCAATTATTTGACCTTTAACACAATGATGCCAGCATCCTAAAAAGAGGAGGGGTAAAAAATGGGTTTTCATGCGACTAATTTTGCAGTTAAATTAGGCTGATTTTATAACAACCTGATTACTAAATGGAATCCTTTTTTATTTTTACTTGCTTAGAATGGCTGCCAATCCCTATTTTTGCAACCTTTAAAAGAAAATACTAAATATAGGAAAATTATGATGAATGTAATCTATTTGGTTCCTGCACTTGGCCTAATTGGCTTAATTGTAATGGCCATTAAAAGTGCTTGGGTAAGCAAGCAAGATGCGGGAGATAAAAACATGCAAGAACTTGCAGGTTATATTGCAGATGGTGCCATGGCTTTTTTGAAAGCTGAATGGAAAGTACTTAGTATTTTTGTGGCTTTTGCCGCAGCTTTATTGGCTTATTCAGGAACAATTCATGAAGTGAATGGTAAGCCAATTCACTCTAGTTGGATTATTTCTATTGCCTTTATTATAGGTGCTGTATTTTCTGCAACTGCGGGTTATATCGGTATGCGAGTTGCCACTAAGGCAAATGTGCGTACAACTCAAGCTGCCAGAACAAGTTTAAAGCAAGCGCTTAAAGTTTCATTTACAGGTGGAACCGTTATGGGCTTGGGTGTTGCTGGCTTAGCTATTTTAGGTTTAGGTGGTTTGTTTATTGTGTTCTTAAATATATTTGCTGATTTAGGCGTAGATACGGTTAAAACGGCTATTGAGGTTTTAACTGGCTTCTCTCTAGGAGCTGAATCAATAGCCTTGTTTGCCCGCGTTGGCGGCGGTATATACACCAAAGCTGCAGATGTTGGAGCAGATTTAGTAGGTAAAGTGGAAGCTGGTATTCCAGAAGATGATGTTAGAAATCCTGCAACCATTGCCGATAATGTTGGAGATAACGTAGGTGATGTGGCTGGTATGGGTGCCGATTTATTTGGTTCATACGTAGCAACTATTTTAGCTACCATGGTTTTGGGTCAAGAAATTGACGCTAGCGGAGATCAATTTGGTGGCATGTCGCCAATATTATTGCCTATGCTCATCTGTGGATTGGGTATTGTATTTTCTATCATTGGAACTTGGTTCGTAACTATTAAAGATGATAAGTCTAGCGTACAAAATGCTTTGAACCTAGGTAACTGGGCTTCTATGGCCATAACAGTTGTTGCTTCTTATTTTATAGTAATGTGGATGTTGCCTGAAACATTGAGTATGCGTGGTTATAATTTCACCAGCTTAAATGTATTTTATGCCATATTGGTTGGTACCATTGTAGGTGCCATTATGAGTATTGTTACCGAGTATTACACTGCCATGGGTAAAGCGCCAGTATTATCTATTATACAGCAATCATCTACCGGACATGCAACTAATATCATTGGTGGTTTATCGGTAGGTATGAAATCTACTGTTATTCCTATTTTAACATTGGCAGCTGGTATCATGGCTTCCTATTATTTTGCTGGATTATATGGTGTAGCAATTGCTGCTGCAGGTATGATGGCAACTACTGCTATGCAATTAGCAATTGATGCTTTTGGACCAATTGCAGATAACGCTGGTGGTATTGCAGAAATGAGTCAGTTACCTCCAGAAGTGCGTGAGCGTACAGATAATTTAGATGCAGTTGGTAACACTACTGCAGCAACAGGAAAAGGTTTTGCAATTGCTTCTGCTGCTTTAACTTCTTTGGCTTTATTTGCCGCATTTGTTGGTATTGCTGGTATTGATGCCATTAATATATACAAGGCAAATGTATTGGCTGGTTTATTTGTTGGCGGTATGATCCCATTTATTTTCTCGGCATTGTGTATTCAAGCGGTTGGTAAAGCTGCAATGGATATGGTGCAAGAGGTTCGCCGTCAATTCCGTGAAATTCCTGGTATCATGGAATACAAAGCAAAACCTGAATACGAAAAATGTGTGGCTATTTCTACCAAAGCTTCTATCAGAGAAATGATGTTGCCTGGTGCTATTGCTCTGATTACACCTTTAATCGTTGGTTTCGCATTTGGTCCTGAAGTATTGGGTGGTTTATTAGCAGGTGTTACTGTAAGTGGCGTGTTAATGGGTATTTTCCAAAGTAACGCAGGTGGTGCTTG
>JBILJL010000265.1:0-3736 GCA_044377255.1 Bacteroidia bacterium | reverse complement strand
GAGGGTATTTCCTTTATCAATGCTTATGTTAACGGAATACACCACATGTTGTATTTCGATAATGGAATTTGTACTACTGATGAAATTTTAAAAGATTAATTAATAAATATAAATATGGCTAACAACAATTATCAAAACGTTCCCTCAACCACCATAGCGCGTGATTTGAGAAAATTAGAAAAAGGTACCGACAATATTTATGAGTCGATTGCCATTATCTCAAAGCGTGCTAATCAAATTAGTGCTCAATTAAAAGAAGAATTGCACGGTAAATTAGATGAATTTAACAACGATAGCGACACCTTAGAAGAGGTTTTTGAAAATCGTGAACAAATAGAAATTAGCATGCATTATGAGCGTTTGCCCAAGGCCACTCTAATTGCAACTCAAGAATATTTAGACGATAAAATTCATTTTCGCAATCCTGAAAAAGATAGGCGTTTGGCGGAAGAAAACTAATTCCTTATTTTGCTTAAATGCTTGAAGGAAGAAAAATATTAATTGGAATAAGCGGGAGCATTGCAGCATATAAAATTGCTACATTGACCCGCTTATTTGTTAAAGCAGGTGCCCAAGTTAAGGTGGTCATGACCCCTGCTGCTCACGATTTTGTTACACCTGTAACATTGGCTACTTTGAGTAAAAATCCAGTTAATACAGCATTTGTAAAGAACAATGCGGGCGAGTGGACCAATCATGTGGAGTTAGGTTTATGGGCTGATATCTTTTTGATAGCGCCTGCTTCTGCAAATACTATTGCTAAAATGGCTCATGGTATTTGTGATAACCTTTTATTGGCAACTTATCTTTCTGCTAGGTGTCCTGTAATGTTTGCTCCTGCCATGGATTTGGATATGTTGGCTCATACCGCAACTCAAAAAAATATAGCCATTTTACAAGGTTTTGGCAATAAACTAATTGAACCCAACTCTGGTGAATTAGCAAGCGGCTTAGAAGGCAAAGGAAGAATGGCCGAACCCGAAGAAATATTTCAGGGCATAAACTCATTTTTCAATAAACAACAACTTTTAAAAGGTAAAACAGTTTTAATTACTGCTGGTCCTACATATGAGCACATTGACCCAGTAAGGTTTATTGGAAACCACAGTTCTGGCAAGATGGGCTTTGCCATAGCAGATGCAATGGCTGCACATGGAGCAAAAGTTTTGTTAATTGCTGGTCCCAGCTCACAACAAACCAAAAACACTCACATTACCAGAATAAACGTTACCTCAGCAGCCGAAATGTTTGAGGAATGTATAAAGGTTTATTCAAAAACAGAGGTAGCTATTTTATGCGCCGCGGTGGCAGATTATGCGCCTGTTCAAGTAAGCACAAGTAAAATAAAAAAGGCTGGAAATGTATTAAACATTGAGTTACATAAAACAAAGGACATTTTAAAGGAGTTGGGAAAGTTGAAGAAAAAAAAGCAACTATTAATTGGCTTTGCGCTCGAAACCGATAATGAAGAGGCTAACGCATTGAAAAAAATGAAAGAAAAAAATTTAGATTTCATTGTATTAAACTCGCTCAATGACAAAGGTGCAGGCTTTGGATTTGATACCAATCAAATTAGTATCTTACACAGTAATGGTACTAAAAAAAGTTTCGGTTTGAAGCCTAAAAAAGATGTGGCTCAAGATATTGTTGAACAAATAATTCAATTATTACATGTTTAAAAAAATTGCCATTTGTATTTTATTGTTACTGTTTAGTATGCCTGTTTTTTCCCAAGAATTCAATTGCAGGATTAAAATTAACGACCAACAAGTACAAATATCCGACAAAACAATATTCAGAGGCTTGGAGCAACGCCTGCAAGATTTTATGAACAATGCACGTTGGACCAATGAGCAGGTGGCAAACAATGAAAGGGTAGAGCTCAATATTGAAATCTTTATTTCGGGTTACAATCAAACAACTTATGAGTACCAAGCTACTGCTGTTATTCAAAGTAGGAGACCTGTTTATGGTGCTAATTACACCACCACATTGCTTAGCTTCAATGATGAAAATTGGGATTTTAAATACCAAGACCAGGATCGTTTAGAATACCAAGATGGTCAGTTTTTAGGAGATTTATCTTCCTTATTAAGTTTCTATGCTTTCTATACTTTGGCTTTAGATTTTGATAGTTTTTCATTAGAAGGTGGAACTAATTTATTTAATAAGGCGCTTCAAATATCTACTTTAGCAGGACAAACAAGCTCAAAATCTGGTTGGAAACCATTTGAAAAGTCATCAAGAACTCGCTATAATTTAATTGACAACATTTTAAACGAAAGGTTCAGGCCATTAAGAAATGCCTATTATATCTATCACCGCAAAGGATTAGATCAATTTACAAAAGATGCATTTCAAGCGAGAAAACAAATCACAGCTTCATTAGAGCAAGTGAAAAAAGTGTTTAAAATATCCCCAAATACAGTGATGTTGTTGGTGTTTTTTGAAGCCAAAAGTGATGAGTTGGTGAGCATTTTTAAAGGTGCTGATGATATTGAAAAGCCCAAAGCAATTGAGCTTTTGAGCGAGATAAATATTTCTAACATTTCTAAATACGAAAAAATTAAAATATAGGTTTCTTTGCAAATAGCTATATAAAATACAAGTATGTCGGATCATATACACCATCATAATGAAGAGCACTTCAGTGGAAGTGAAATTGTTAGAGACATTGTTATTGGAATGAGCGATGGTTTAACAGTTCCATTTGCATTGGCTGCTGGCTTAACAGGCGCTGCTCAGGGTAATGGTGTAATTGTTACTGCAGGCTTAGCAGAGATAGTGGCAGGTAGTATTGCTATGGGTTTAGGTGGGTATTTGGCGGGAAAAACCGAAATTGATCATTATGCCAGCGAGCTAAGGCGTGAATATTTGGAAGTTGACACGCATCCCGAAAAGGAAAAGCAAGAGGTGCGCGATGTATTCAATGAGTATGGCTTAAGTGAAGCTTCTACTGAATTAATTGTAGAAGAGCTTTCAAAAGACAAAGACAAATGGGTGAAGTTTATGATGCGCTATGAACTGGGCTTGGATCAACCCGATATCAATAGAGCTAGGCAAAGTGCGTTAACAATTGGAATTTCTTATATCATAGGAGGCATTGTACCATTAAGTACCTACTTCCCAATTTTCTCAGATAATGCGCATGATGGTTTTATTTACTCATGCATCATTACTGCTATTTGTTTATTCACATTTGGATTCTTTAAAACCAAGATAATAGGACAACCTCCTTTGATTGGAGCCTTTAAAACCCTATTTATTGGTGCTTTGGCAGCAACTGCCGCTTATGTGATTGCAAGAATGATTGGTGGTTAACTATATTTGTAACATAAATATGTTTTATGTTTAAAAATATTCTTTTTGCTTTTTTATTCTTTTTAAGTTTTACTTCTTTTTCTCAGAATACAGGCATTGTTATTGGTGAAGTAAACAATGGTGTTTACCAATTTAAAGATTGTCAAGAATCATTAGCCAAAGCTATTGAATGGACTTTTAAAGATGGCACAAAGGTGAGCGAAATGAGCATTACTCAGATGGGTAATGACTATTATATTTTGGCTACTTGTTTGAATCAAGGCAGAAAAAGAATTGCAGCCATTGATTTGGATTTGGTAGGAATAGAATTTGTGTTAAAAGAAGATGCTTTTTTTAAGATGTGTTCTGCTGTTGCTTGTGAAAATTGCAGGTTCTTTTTTGAAAGCAATAAAATAGTGGCATGTAAATGCGAAGA
>JBILJL010000027.1:0-14791 GCA_044377255.1 Bacteroidia bacterium | reverse complement strand
CAAATAAAAAGTAATTTTTACCATGAGAATACTTATCTCTTACCTCATCCTTTTTAACTTCCTCAATAACTTTATATCCTTCATTGATGCCATTGTATACCACATCAATTTTTTTTGGGTTCAAACCGAAATTATTGATTAAATCTTTTTTACTAAATTCAGAAACGGTAGCCAAATGATTGGCTTGTTTGGCAAATTTTGGAAAGAACCAATTATAATATTGGCTATAGAAAAACCTCAAATCTTTTGGATAATGTAAAAAATTAATATCGTGAATTACGCCAAATTGTTTGCATTTACTGCCTAAAACCAATAAGCCATCTGGTGCTAAAAACAAATCGGGTTTTAGCTTTTTTAATACTCGCATCACCGACCATTGGTAATAAATTAAATATAAAAATGGATGCCTTGCAGGTGGAAATAAAACCAAAGGGGTAACATTTTTACTGAAAATAAACTCGTCAGAATAAGGTCTATCAAAAAGAAAAGTGAATTCAACTTCAGGATGCTGTTGGGTAATTCTCTTTAAACTTTGAAAGGTAAACCAGCCAATACCATCCAATTTATTGGTAATAAGCGAGCGTGTATTGACAACAATTTTCATCTCATGCAATTATAATTCTTTATTTTTTTAAATATTGCTAATATTGAGAGCAGAATAAAATGTTTTATCAGATTAAATAATCAAAATATGTGTTACCATGCCTCGGTAGGTGCAACGTATAAACAATTAGAAGAGGAATATGAACGACCTTTTTTAGGTGATACCTTTCCTTCATTTTATAATCCCAATGAGATAGTTGGCTTTCATTTAAATGGGTTCGATCATCCTTTATTGCCCATTATTACAAACGAATTACCTAACAAAATTCAAATGTTTAATTGGGGATTAATACCAAATTGGACTCTTGGAATAGCAAACGCTCAAAAAATTCGTAGCAATACTTTAAATGCTAAATCTGAAACAGCTTTTGAGAAACCTTCATTCAAAATTCCCATTAAACAACAACGCTGTCTTGTATTAGCTACCGGTTTTTTTGAATGGATGCAAGTTGACAATAAAACAAAAATTCCCTATTATATTCACTTAAAAGATGCTCCCATTTTTGCTATGGCTGGAGTTTATGATTCTTGGAAAAACGATGCAGAAAATAAAACTTATAATACGTTTTCTATTCTAACAACCGAGGCAAATAAAACAATGGCACAAATCCACAATACAAAAAAAAGAATGCCTCTAATTTTGCCAAAGGACCAGCAAAATCAATGGATAGACAGCAATGCGACTATGCAGGATTTAAAGAAATTGATGCAGCCATGTGTAGATGAAATACTAGAAACATGGACAATTTCAAAGCTAATAACATCCAAAAAAGAACTGAGCAATGTACCTGAAGTATTGCTTCCTTTTAATTACCAAAAACCATTAGACCTATTTTCTTGATCTAAAAATTTGTTGCAAAAAAAAGCCCCTTCATTTTGAGAAGGGGCTTTTTTTTAAGCATGCATTCTGTTTTTCTTTTCTAGTAACACGTCTTTTGATTCAACGTGATCTGGATCTGCCACACAGCAATCAACTGGACAAACAGCAGCACATTGTGGTTCTTCATGAAAACCAACACATTCAGTACATTTGTCGCTAACAATAAAATAAGTGTCTTCGGAAACTGGAGGATTCCTTTTACTTGCATCTACAGATTCTCCATTGATAGATACTGCACCGCTAAGGTTGTTTCCATCTGCCCAAGCCCATTCAGCTCCAGCTTCATAAATTGCGTTATTCGGACACTCAGGTTCACAAGCTCCGCAATTAATACATTCGTCGGTTATAATAATAGCCATATTTAAAAATTTTTATAGGATGATAACAACTGCAAGTTTAGTTTTGTTGACGCTTTCAAAAAAATAGAATCAGTCTAAATTGTATGAATTATTCACAAAGAGTAGAGTTATTTTCAAAATTAGGAGACAAATTCCAGCAGCTAAATGCGGAAACACCTCTTTTACAGCAGGCTTACCTTTTTAATAATTGGTTTACCATTGATATGCAATTAAAGTCATTTTATGCTTGGGCAAAACTTTTAACCAATGAAAACCTTGAAAAATGGCTCAAATCTTATCCAAATTTGGATCAAACCGAGCCCAAAACAGTTGCCATTATCATGGCTGGCAATATTCCTTTAGTGGGTTTTCATGATTTATTATGTGTTTTAATAACTGGAAACATTGCCTTGGTTAAACCAAGTAGTGATGATACCAAATTAATGGAATGGGTAATCGCACAAATCATCGAGATAAACCCAGAAATGGCTAATTTTATTAGGTTTGCCGAAGATCGTCAAATGAAAAATTTTGATGCCGTAATTGCCACAGGTAGCAATAATAGTCACAGGTATTTTGAATATTATTTTAAAGACAAGCCAAGTTTACTTCGCAAAAACAGGAATAGTTTAGCTGTTTTAACCGGTGAAGAAATGCCTGAAGAATTAGATTTATTGGCAGATGATGTGTTTATGTATTTTGGCATGGGTTGCAGAAATGTTTCAAAACTTTTGTTGCCACATGGGTTTAATTTGGAGCCAATTTTTTTAGCATTTGAGCGCTATAAGGAGGTGATCAACCATAACAAATATGCCAATAATTATACTTATCACAAGGCATTATTTTTAATGAACCAAGACTTACATCTCGATAATGGCTTTTTGATAGTGAAACAAGATAACTCGCTTTCATCGCCATTAAGTGTTTTGATGTTTCAGTTTTATGATTCACAAGAGGAAATTAACTCCTATTTATCAAATCATGTTGACCAAATTCAATGCGTGGTTGGTTCAGACCAAAACAAAGGTTATGTTCCATTTGGGAAGTCTCAGCAACCAGAATTATGGGATTATGCAGATGGGGCAGATACAATTGCTTTTGTAACTTCAATTAATTAAGAAAACCAGAATTTATAAAGCAAGTTTCAATAATACTTGCTGCTTCAATTTCCATTGGTTTGAACCTATCTAAAATTGGATTTATTTCTGTTATCTCAAAAGCACAAAGGTTTGGCAGTTTCAGAAAAGCACTTAATAATTCAATGGCATCTTCTTTGGTGAGGCCATCCGGAACTGGTGTACCAGTGCCAGAAGAAATATTTGGATCAAGGCTATCAACATCAAATGATACAAGGATATGGTTGCAATGCGACAAGTGTTGAATTGTATCTTCAATAATGTTTTTGATACCGATAGTTTTTCTATTTATTGGTGTATAATGTTTGATGTTTAAAACAGCCAAGCCATTAATTTCCTCAACCTCCAAATCTCTCAAGTCTATAAATACTAAATCGGTGGGCAACAATTTAGGACTGATACTTTTTGACCCCAATTCAATCATTTCTTTCCATTTAGAAATGGTTTCTTTATCAACATTATTTTTGGTGTTTAACTGATCTGTTAAGCCTAAAGCAGCAGCTAAAGGCATACCATGTAAATTTCCACTTGGAGAGGTATAAGGTGTATGCAAATCTGCATGTGCATCTATCCAAATAACTCCCAATCTATTTTCAGGGAAACAATTTTTATAGGCGCTAATTGCTGCCAAGCCATTGCTGTGATCCCCGCTAATGATAAAAGGTTTATTCCCTTCATTAAATATATTTTCAATAGCAGCAATGGCCTTGTTTTCTGAGTAAAGAACTGCATCAATGTTTAATGCAAATACAGATTCATTGTTCAAAGGCTGCTCCGAAGTATTAATTACTTCTACGGGAATATTTTTTAACAGATCAATTGGCAATTCTTTTAACAAAGCTTGAGGACCTAATTTCGCCCCTTTTTTTCCAGCACCAAAATCTGATTCAATCGTAACAATTTTTACATTTTTCACAAAACCTCCAAAGACGGTATAAAGGCAAATATAGGCTAAAGGTTTGAGCACATCAACTCAACTTTAAACAAAGCACTAAAATTGGTCTTGAAAAAAACATGATTTTTTAATATAAAATAACCTTTTCGTTTCATTAAAATTGTAGAAATTATTGAACCTTGACAACTTTAAACATAAAAAATAGGTATACCGACCTAATTCATCAAACTTTTTTCTTTCCTAGACATGGATTTGAAGTGATTGATCATCAATTACATTTCAATGGTGTGAACCTAGTTGAATTGATCAACCAATATGGTACGCCTTTAAAGTTCACCTATCTACCGAAAATTAACTCACAAATAGAAAAGGCGAGAGACCTATTTGGCAAGGCATTCGAGAAATATAATTACCAAGGAAAATACAATTATTGTTATTGCACAAAGAGCTCCCATTTTAGTTTTATTATGGACCAAGTTTTAAAAAGTGGGGTTGATTTGGAAACTAGCTCTGCCTTTGATTTATCTATCATTTCAGTTTTAAACCAGCGTGGTCCTTTTAAAAAGGACCAGTACATTATCTGTAATGGCTATAAAACTGAGCAATATGCTCAAAACATGGCCAAGTTGGTGGACGATGGTTTTGAAAACCTGGTTTGTGTGTTAGATAACCCCGATGAGCTTGATTTAATTGATAAATATACCAAAAAACCAACAAATTTAGGAATCAGAATTGCAACAGAAGAGGAGCCAAATTTCTTGGTTTATACTTCTAGATTGGGCATGAGTCACAAGAAAATTATCAACTTATATGAAACCAAAATTAAGGAGCACCCTAATTTCAGGTTAAAAATGTTGCATTTTTTTGTGAATTCGGGCATCAGAGATACCACCTTTTTTTGGAGTGAGTTAACAAGATTGGTCAATGTTTATTGCGATGTGAAAGAGGTTTGCCCCGAACTTGAAACCCTAGATATTGGAGGAGGTATGCCAATTTATACCTCTTTAGGGGTGGAATTTGACTACGCCTATATGATTGATCAAATTGTATACTACATCAAAGCAATCTGCGAAAACAGGGGAGTGCCAGTTCCTAATTTATTTACAGAATTTGGTTCATTTACTGTGGGTGAAAGTGGTGGAATGTTATATTCTATCATAGGACAAAAAGAGCAAAACGACAAGGAGCTTTGGTACATGATTAACAGCTCATTTATAACTACACTTCCAGATACTTGGGGGATTGGGCAAAAGTTTATTATGTTGGCTGTTAATAATTGGGATAAAGAGTTTCAACGCATCAATTTAGGTGGACTAACATGCGATAGTCAGGATTTTTACAATTCAGACACCAATACCAACCAAGTTTTTATGCCAAAATACAAAGAAGATGAGGTTTTGCACATGGGTTTCTTTCATACTGGCGCCTACCAAGAAAGCTTGGGAGGCTATGGAGGCATTCAGCATTGCTTAATTCCTGCCCCCAAACATATTTTAATTGATAAGGACGAGGAAGGAAATATTGTTTCAAAAGTTTTTGCAGAGGAACAGAACCAAGAGAGTATGTTAAATATTTTAGGTTATTAATTTGTTAAAAGAAGAAAAGTTATATATTTGCACAAAATTAAAATTATGGCAACCACTCGTTTGAAAAGAAAAGGTAGAAGAAATAAAACTGCTTCCGTTTTGCGTAAAATTGGAATTAAAGTAAATACCCAGTTGGTAAAAATTAAATCACCTAACGCTGAGCGTACTGTTATTTTAGAAGATTAATTCTTCGTACATGAAATTAGAAAGCCGTTGATTTTCAGCGGCTTTTTTTATGCCTTTAAATCAAAGGTTTTAAATGTGATTTGTATTAATTAGAATTTTTGAAAAAAAGGTCCTGCTATTGCAGAACCTTTAGTGCCGTGAAGGAGACTCGAACTCCTATACCCTTGCGAGCACCACCCCCTCAAGGTGGCGTGTCTACCAATTTCACCACCACGGCTTCAACGAACAAATATCTTGCAAAAAGCTGAATATGCCAAAATAATATTATTTATAATTTTTTTGATATCGCTCAGTTTAGTTGTTTAAAACATTTTTCACTATTTAATTTGTTAAATTCTAATTTAGTAAACTATTTAATGAGCAATGAACAATCATTTCACAATTCAATCTGAAGCATTAAGTGTTACTATTTCATTAAAAGGTGCCGAATTGATTTCGGTTAAAGACAAGCAAACTGGATTTGAATTTCTGTGGGACGCAAACCCTTCTGTTTGGAACAGGCATGCACCTGTATTATTTCCAATTGTTGGGAAGTTAAACAACAATACCATCAAAATAAATGGTAAACAATATGAAATGAACCAACATGGATTTGCCAGAGATTTGGTGTTTGAACCAATAGAAGTATATGGCGATTTGCTGAAGTTTATGCTTGAATCTAACGATGTCTCAATCGCTAAATACCCTTACCAGTTTAGGTTTTTCATTACTTACCAATTGACAGGTAATTCACTAAAGGTTTCATATAGTGTATATAATTTGAATGAAGAAAACTTGTATTTTTCTGTTGGCGCTCATCCTGGTTTTAAGCTGCCAATACCCCAATTAGAACACTATTTTATTGAGTTTGAAAAGCCAGAAAATTTAGTTAGACATTTATTGTCGGACGGACTTTTAAACGGAAAAACAGAAATCATTGGTTTGAGCCAATCAATTTTACCCTTGTCGAACGAGCTTTTTTTGAAGGATGCGGTTGTACTCAAAAATTTAAACAGCTCTTGGTTAAAATTGGTTCAGACCGAAAACAATTATGCCATAAAATTAAATTTTGAAGGATTTCCTTTTATAGGCATTTGGACAAAAGCTGCTCAGGAAGCATTTATTTGCTTGGAACCTTGGCAAGGCATAGCTGATAATATAGGCTTTGATGGAGAGATAAGCGACAAAGAAGGGATTCAATGTGTTGCTGCAAATGATGCGCTCAGTTTTGATTACGAACTGGCTTTTTTCGCAGGATAATTTATAAACACAGCAAAATAGATTGCACCTAAACCATAAGCCAGAATATCCCAAACATCAGCAGTATAAGCGCTAATGAGTTTTGGGAAAATGAGTTCAAAAACTATTGAAAAAACAAGCCATGCTGCGAAAATTTGGCCTTTTTTAAACGAAAATTGGTCAAAAATAATGGCTTGCTGAACAATTAAGGCTGAACCTAAATAAATGGGAATTAATAAAAAATCATCTAAATAACTATTTACCCATTTTGGCGAGTAGTTGGTGCTTTGAATGATTTTGTCAAACACAAAGGCCAAAACCACCAACCAGTAGGCAAACCTATTCATTTTATCCTGGCATAATGGCCAATATAGTAATGATAATTACGAAAAATACAACCATAACTGCCTGACCACTTTGCACCGCTTTTTCTGCAAAATACCAGACTTTACTATCGTTTGATTGCTTCAGTTTTACCCACTTCATAAGAGGGGTGCCTTCTTTTTGCTCAATCTCCAATTGAGCCCTTTCTTCGCGGTATTTCCTATCTAAAATTTCACCACAATGGATGCAAAATGCTTTCTCACCGTCAGTCCAGTTCTGACAATGTTCACATTTTTTAATTGATTTAGTTTCTTGGGAAGAGTTCATTGAGTCTTTTTTCTCGGTAGGCAAATATCTGTTTCACATTCCGATCTACAAAGAGCCAATGAAGAAAAGGTGCAATTATCCACCCTTTTGATTGATAGATAATGGTATCTGTCATTTCTGTAACACCGTTTTTTTCTGTAAAAGAATGTGTGTGATCCCAGATAACGTAAGGGCCTGATAGCTGATGGTCAGCAAATTGTTGTGGCGGATTCCACTCTGTTATCTCCGTTTTCCAAGAAAAAGGAATACCAAATAACTTTATCCTATAATCGATCAATTGGCCTTTTTTCATTTCAATGGGCAATGGAGATAATATTTTAAATTCTAGGTTGTCTGGAGTAAGCTTATTTAAGTTTTCCGCTTTACTAAAGAACTCAAAAACCTCTAGAAGGGGGCGATCAATTTGCGTGATGAATTTAATGGTCTTACTTTTCATATCAATATAAATAGAATAGGGGGCAGAATTGTTTTAAGCCTGCCAGTATTACTTGCTTTACAAAAATAAATAGGAATAAACATTAGTAAATTAGCCCTTAAAAATACTTCATAAATAATTAAATATGAATGATTTATACATAGTCAATTGAATAAAAGGTTTATAGTACTAGTAAACAAAAGTTTAGTTCGCGCTTTACTTTTGTGTATAGCTATTTACATTTGTAACTTCTTTTGTTTACATTTGTTATTAAGTACTATTAATCAGGTATTTGTATGGATGAACTAAATTTACGGGTGTTAAGTGTTATGAATGAGCTAAAGCTCAGTAAAAGTGCATTTGCTGCATCATTAGATATTTCCCTTCCTATGCTTACACACATAGGCTCTGGGCGTAATAAACCTGGATTGGAACTAATTCAGAAAATCCTTTCAAACTATCCTCAAATTAGTCCAGATTGGTTAATTCTAGGTAATGGAACGATGTATCGAGAAGCATCAAAAAAGATGGATTTAAGCGCTGAATTGCAGGAATTGATCAATATTTCCCAAAAAATGCCCGATTTTATTAAAAATGCCCAACAAATTATAGATTATCACGATTTATTGCTCAAAGAGATATTGTACTTAAAAGACCTTTCACCCTATTTAAATGCCATAAAATCTAATTCAGCATTTTTATCTCAGGAATTGAACCAAGTTAAAGAGCAAATATTAATTAAACTGAAAGATTAAGATTATATTCATAAGTAATTGACAAATAATATTATAATAAAATTATTTTTGAGATAAATTTTGAATGGATGTGCAATTATGTCAGTTAAACTAATTTCTATAAAATGGAATTTGTACTATTTTGGATAATTTGTATCAATATTGGATCGAGTTTCATTTTGATTTTCTCTGAGCTTCTTGCTTATTTAGTTTAGAAACTTGAAATTTGCTTATCAATTTTTTCAATGCTCAAAAAACTAAATGCTACTGAACAAGAAAAAGGGTTAATTTTTGGAAATACTCAATTTGAACAATTCACCAAAACTAGTCCTCCATTGGCTATTTCTTTTTATGGTTTAATATGGATTGGTTTTGTAGCACTTAACTATTTTTATGGTAGTCTCGATTTATGGAATAGTATAGGCGTATACTTTTTCGCCTTGCTTTTCTGGACTCTTTTTGAATACTTAGCACACCGTTACGTGTTTCATTTTATCAATGAAAGCCCTAAAGTTCAAAAATTTCATAGAATGATTCATGGTATTCATCATGAATTCCCTAGGGATGCAGAACGACTGATCATGCCACCATTGCCAGGTTTTGGTTTAGTTTGCTTTCTCATGGCACTTTTTTATCCTTTAATGGGCACCTCAAGCTTTATATTTATGGCTGGATTTATTAACGGGTGGGCGCTTTATGTTAGTATTCATTACATGATACATGCATACCAGCCAATTTCTCCCTTTAAAATTTTGTGGACTCATCATGCTAAACATCATTATAAACAAGGAAATAAGGCATTTGGGGTGAGTTCGCCTTTTTGGGATAGGGTATTTGGAACAATGCCGAACTAGGGCAGTTCTTCTAACATTTTTTGGTATTCCTCCTTGTATATTTTTCCCTTATTACCACCTAATTCTTTCCATTTCCTTTGTATTTCCTCTATTCGGTTATCAGGATTTGGGTGAGTGCTTAAAAACTCAGTAATTCCTTCCTCTTTTTGCTCCTTTTTTATTTTTTCAAAAAAAATGGCCGCCCCTCTGGCATCGTAATCAGTTTGATACAAATAAGTTACCGAATTCATATCAGCTTCGGTTTCATCTGCCCTGCTAAAAGATAAACTCAACAAATTTGCACCAATATTTAACAAACCAGAACTGTTTGAACCAATAACATATTGCAGCACAAAAGAAATACCCAAGTTTTTAATAAGTTGTTTAGTTGCATGTCTCTTATCGGCGTGCGCTATTTCATGCGCTAAAACGCCTGCTAAGGCGTTTTCCGAATCAAGGTATTTCATCAATCCTGTGTAAACGTAAATATATCCACCAGGCAAACAGAATGCATTTAAAACCGAATCATCTTCAATAATTTTTACTTCCCAATTAAAATCTTGTTGGTGTGTTATTTTACCAGATGAAAGTATTTTATCCCTAATCAGGTTTAATCTTTGATAGGGTTCAGGGTATTCAGCTTCATCTAAAATAGGAAAAATATCTGTGCGACTATTTATTTCAGCTTTACTTTGTTCTCCGAGTGTTTGGTCAATACTTATGGGTATCCACGTTCCACCACATGAGCTCAAAAATAGTAATGCTAAAACAGCACAAATCAAGTTCTTTTTTACCATATACTAGCTCTAGAATCAATTGGCCTGTACATTTTATCACCTTCTTTTATTTGAAATGCCTCATAAAATTGCGGCATATTACTTAAAGGTCCAAATACTCTGTACTCTCCCGGTGAATGTGGGTCGGTAAGTATCAAATTCCTCAAAGCCTCTGGCCTAATATTGTTTTTCCATATTTGTGCAAAGCCAATAAAGAAGCGCTGTTCAGGTGTATAGCCATTAATTGTTTTACCAGGGTTTTTCTTCAATCTCATCTGATATGCCTCATAAGCAATGGTTAATCCTCCAATATCTGCAATATTCTCGCCTAGAGTTAACTCGCCATTTACATGTAAGCTATCCGAAACAAAATAGCCGTTGAATTGGTCTACCAAAACTTTGGTTTTGGCCTCAAATAATTTCTTGTCCTCATCAGTCCACCAACTTTTTAAATTACCATCTGCACCATATTTAGCCCCTTGGTCATCAAATCCATGGGTTAGTTCATGTCCTATTACTGCACCAATACTGCCATAATTTACGGCATCATCGGCCAAAGCATCAAAAAATGGTGGTTGCATAATTGCTGCTGGAAACACTATTTCATTCAAGGTTGGACTATAATAGGCATTTACAGTTTGTGGCAACATGCCCCATTTTCCTCTGTCTATTGGCTTTCCTAAATTAGCTATCATTTCCTTGAATCCAAACTCATTAGAACGGTAAACATTTTCTAAGTAAGAGTCGTCTTTGATTTCTAAATTTGAATAGTCCTTCCATTTATCAGGGTAACCAAATTTCCTATTAAATGAAGCTAGTTTCACCAAAGCCTTTTCTCTTGTTTCTGTGCTCATCCAACTTAGGTTATTTATCCTTACTTTAAATGCGGCAACAATATCGTCAACCATTGCATTTACCCGCTGTTTAGAAGCAGGAGTGAAGGTTTTTTCTACAAATAATTGTCCAAGTAATTCGCCCACAACATTATTTGCAGCGGCAATCCCTCTTTTCCAAACTGGTTTTTGTTCTTTGGTTCCAGTTAAAACAGTTCCATAAAAATAAAAATTCTGCTTCTCTAGTTTACTGTCTAAATAACCTGACGCATTATTCATTAAACACCACCTCATGTAAGATTTAATTTCTTCTAAGGGAGTTTCAATGATTAGTTGATTCAAAGTTACAAAGAAATCTGGCTGAGAAACTATCAAACTATCAAATGAACTAACATTTAAATGCTGAAAATAACCGCCAAAATTAACTTGAGGATAATCATTTAATACTTGTTGTAAAGCCTTTTTATTATATTGTTTTTCTTGGTTTCTTCTTTCGGTTCTATTCATTGACGACTTAGCCAAACCTGTTTCAAAAGCAACTGCTTGGGCAGAAATTTTCTTGTCGTCAAATCCATATAGGCCGCTTATGGTTTCAATGTGTTTTGAGTATTCATTTCTAATTGAAACAGATTTGGCATCTGTTTTTAAGTAATAGTCGCGATCAGGCAAACCAAGCCCCCCTTGTGAGATATAGGTAATATATGAAGTGCTATTTTTTAAATCCTGTCCAACATAAAATCCAAAGAAACACCTAATACCTTTTTGATGAAATTGAGCAATTGTTTGAATGAGTTGCTCCTTATTTTGGATTGCATTAATCGCATTTAAGTCGTTTAAAATGGGTTTAATACCTTGCGATTCTCTTTTCAAAGTATCCATAAATAAGCGGTACAAAATGCCTACCTTATTTTTTGCTGACCCAACTTTAGCAGTTTTATCTAATGCAGCATCTTCTAATATTTGTTTAAGAATAACATTGTTTCTTTCGGCAACAATATTAAAACTTCCCCATCTACTTTCACTGGCAGGAATTGGGTTGTTTTTTAGCCAATTGCCATTAGCATATCTATAAAAATCATCTCCAGGATTTACTGATTTATCTATGGCATTTGCATCAATTCCTTTGGATGGCTTTTCGCTTATAAAGGCTATTCCACTAACAATACCAGCTGATATAGCTATTGAAGCAAATATTTTCTTGTAATTCATTTGAATTTTATTAGGTTATTACTTGTGCGAACATATTAAAAAACTACAAAAGCTTATTATTGTTTTTTTGATTATTAGTTAATTAGTCTTTATTTTTCTTAGAATGAAATGTTTTTAAACTCAAATTGCCTAATATTGAGAAAAATGATTAAGGTAGAAAATCTTCATAAATCCTATGGTGGATTGCCCATTTTAAAGGGTGTTAATTTGCAGGTTGCTAAGGGCGAGGTAGTCTCTATTGTTGGCGCTTCCGGCGCTGGTAAAACTACCTTGCTTCAAATTTTAGGCACTTTGGATAAGGCCGATAAGGGTTTATTGCAAATAAATAATCAAGATGTTGCATTGCTTACAGGGAATAAGTTAGCCAATTTTAGAAATAATCAAATTGGATTTGTATTTCAATTCCACCAATTGCTTCCCGAATTTACAGCTCTTGAAAATGTATGTATTCCATCATGGATAGGAGGGGTTGCAGATAATGTAGTCCAAAAAAAGGCCAAAGAATTACTCGATTTTTTGGGTTTAAATGAAAGGTTAAATCATAAACCCACCGCATTAAGTGGGGGAGAACAACAAAGAGTGGCTGTGGCAAGGGCATTGATTAACCAACCAGCCGTTATTTTAGCAGATGAGCCCTCGGGAAATCTCGATTCCAAATCGGCTGAAGAGTTGCATCAGCTTTTTTTTAAATTAAGAAAAGAACTGGAGCAAACCTTTGTAATTGTTACCCACAATCTTGCATTTGCTGCCCAAAGCGACCGCACTTTAACCATTAAAGACGGAGTTATTTTATAGTCTAGTGAACATCCATCAAATATTGAAATCTTATTGGAGGTACGATCAGTTTAGGCCCCTTCAGGAAGATATTATTCAATCAGTAATTTCAGGAAAAGATACCCTTGCATTGTTGCCAACTGGTGGTGGCAAATCAATTTGTTTTCAGGTGCCAGGATTAGCGTTAGACGGCCTTTGCTTGGTTATTTCTCCTTTGATAGCTTTGATGAAAGACCAAGTTGAAAACCTAACAAAAATTGGCATTAAAGCCCATGCAATTTATTCGGGGTTGCACAGCCAAGAAATTGAAACCATCCTAAGTAATTGTGTAAATGGTGGGGTCAAGTTTCTCTATGTATCTCCTGAAAGATTGAGTTCAACATTGATAAAAGATTTTTTGGTTCGAACCAAAATTGGATTATTAGCAATTGATGAAGCACATTGTATTAGTCAATGGGGCTTTGATTTTAGACCTGAATACCGAAAAATATTGGCCCTTAGAGAATTGATTCCCAATGTTCCAATTATGGCGCTAACAGCTACAGCTACAGTGGCTGTGGTTAATGATATACAGGATCAATTAGGTTTTAAACAAAAGAACTCTTTTAGAAAAAGTTTTGAAAGATTGAACCTGCATTATGTTGTTCGCTACCATGAAAATAAGTACGAAAAATTATTAAACAGTGTAACCATGCTTAAGGGCAGTGGGTTAATTTATGCAAGAAATAGGAGACTCACAGAGGAGATAGCCCAATTTTTAGTTGAAAATTCAATCAACGCATCTTTTTACCATGCCGGTTTGAACCAAGAGTTAAGACAAAAAAGGCAAGAGGATTGGATCAACAATAAAACCAGAATAATGGTGTGCACCAATGCTTTTGGCATGGGGATAGATAAGCCAGATTGTAGGCTTGTAATCCATTATGAAATGCCAGACTGCTTAGAAGCCTATTACCAGGAAGCTGGCAGAGCCGGAAGAAACAATAAAAATGCTTATTGTTTGTTACTTTACCATCCATCTGATGCAGAAAATATGAGAGCAAAACTCATTCAAAATTATCCGGATGAAAATGTTTTAAAAAGAGTTTATAATTCATTGTGCAGCTATTTGCAATTGCCTATTGGAAAATTTCAAGAAGAGGGATATGATTTCGATATAAGTATCTTTTCAAAGCACATTCAAATGAATCCTGTAATAGTTTTAAATGCCTTAAAACTATTGTCGCAATTAGATATTATTCATATGAGTGAAGCGCTTAACCAACCTTCCAAAATGAAAGCCTTGATGAAAGGAAGTGAATTATATACCTTTCAAGTTGAGCATGAGCAATTTGATGATTTAATTAAAATATTACTAAGAAGCTATGGCGGTCTATTCGATTATTATGTGCCAATTAGTGAAAAGATAATATCCATGAAGCTCAATTGCAGCATGAGCCAATTGCAAGAAAAACTAAATAAATTGCACCTATTGGGAGTAATAGATTATGTATTACAAAAAACAAAACCTCAAATATTTTTCAAAAACGAAAGGGTAGATGCCAACTATTTGAAGTTAAATCCTGCTTTTATAAAAGAAAGGAAAGAGGCTGAACAGGAGAAATTAGAGGCAATGATTCATTACGCAGAAAATTCATTGAAATGCAGGAGTAGGGTGATTTTAAGTTATTTTAATGAGAAAAATGCGCTTGATTGTGGTGCTTGCGATATATGCAAAGAAAAGT
>JBILJL010000264.1:0-3749 GCA_044377255.1 Bacteroidia bacterium | reverse complement strand
AAGTGCATCGTGAGCCAGCAGCTAGAGGCTAGCTGCCAGCAGATTTTTCCCCTGCTTTCCTAGATGCCAAATAAACCCCACCAAAAACAATGAACATGCTGATGAGTTTTTCTAAACTTAGCATGTCTTTGCCAAGTACGATAGCGATGAGGGTGGCCAATACTGGTTGTAGGTAAATATAGGTGCCAACCAGGCTTGAGCTGGCGTGTTTGAGGGCGTATGCGTTGAGCACATAAGTAAGGAAGGTTGAACCTATTGTGATAAAGGCGATGCAGGCCCAAATGAGCGTTGGGAGGTGCATGAAATCTATTTCTAAGGCTTGGTTCAAACCGAATGGAAGCACCAGGAAGAAGCCGAAGAAGAAGGAATATAAGGTAACGGTAAGGGGGTGATATTTTATCATAAGGCGTTTGGCATACACCAAATAGAAGGCGTAAATGATGGCATTGAGTGTGACAAAAATATCGCCTAAAACGGTGGTGGATTGAAACTGAAATTTTGTTCCGCCTATGAGCATGAGTGCCCCTGCAGCTGCTATGATGATGCCTAAGATTTTATTCCAAGTTAATTTTTCTTTGAGCACAATTGCTGCAAAAACTACCACGAAAATGGGTGTGTTCAGCATCAATACCGATGCATTGATTGGCGTGGTAATAGATAGACCTTTGAAGAAAAACAACATGTTTGCAGCTACACCAAAAATGGCAGAAACCAACAAAGGCAATAGGTCTTTTTTATCTGTAATGGCTCCTTTTACATAATGTCTGTGAAAAAAGAAAATGCAAACAGAGGCAACGCTTACACGCAATAAAATAAAGCCAAATGGCTTGATGTATTCGGGCATGGCAATTTTGGCAATGCTGAATGTGGCGCCATACAATAGCGATACCATGAATAAAGCTAAATGTACCTTTAAATTAGTGCGCATGAAATTTATCGTAAAGGGCTGAATGGTAATCCATGTCTAATTCTCTACTTTCTTTTAAAAATCGAGTGCTTAAGAATACCGCTGAAAAACTTAGTCCAAGCAATAAGGCAAACCAAATTCCATATAAGCTCCAGCCAAAATGAAATCCCAAATAATAACCAATAGGTATGCCAATTACCCAATAGGCAATAATAGCTATGATGGTTGGTATTTTAGTATCGCCTATGCCTCTTAAAACACCTAATCCTACACATTGAATGCCGTCGCTTAATTGGAATAAGGCTGCAATATAAAGTAGGTTCACTGCCATGCCAGAAACCAGTGGATCTGTTGTATATAAAGAAATAATTAACGGCGCAAATGATGCCATGATTAAGGCACAAAGTCCCATAAAAATAGTGCCCATTATTAGGGCTGCTCTGCCGGCTTCGTTGAGGTCTTTTTTGTTTTTTCTACCCAGCGCATCACCTACTGCAATTGATCCTCCGGCCGATATGCCCGTAGCAATCATATAGGTTACCGATGCAATATTGATGGCAACTTGGTGTGCTGCCATGGCATAATCACTTATCCATCCTATAATTATGGCTGCAAAGGCAAAGGCTCCTACTTCAAAAAAATATTGAAAGCCAGAAGGCAAACCAATTTTGAATATTTGGAGTAAATATTTTCTATCGTGCTCGTGTTCTTTTAAATGCAAATAGGGTTTGTAAATGAGGGCTTTTTTTACATAAATAAACATACTCAATGCCATTGCAAACCTAGAAATACTGGTGGCTATGCCTGATCCAAATAATTCTAACCTTGGTAAACCAAAATGGCCATAAATTAAAACCCAGTTCAATAAGAGGTTTAAGAGTAAGGCTAAAATGGTGATTATAGCAGATGGTTTGGTAAAAGACAAGCCATCGGAATATTGTTTGATGGCCATAAAAATTAAGAGGGGAAAGGTACCCGCATTGAGGGCGTGTAAAAAAGTTTTGGTAAGTACAGTAACTCTCTCTGATTGTTTGAACCAATGTAAATTTTCGGCTAATAGGTATACAACTCCAGAAATAAAAGCACCCAGAATAATTGCTGCCCAAATAGATTGCCTAAATAAAATAGCACATTGGTTGGGATGCCCAGCACCTTTACTTTTTGCGACTAATGGTGAAACACCCGTGAGTGTGCCTATTCCTAAAATGCAAATAAAGAAGTAAACAGAATTGGCCAAAGCAGCAGCTGCTAAATTGATTGCATCGAGTTTGCCAATCATAATTACATCTCCAACGCCCATTAGTACAATGCCAAGCTGACCGATAATTATTGGGTAACTGAGCGATAGTATTTGCTTGAAGTATGGTTTGTATCTGTTTAATATTTGCATAAAAGGTTTGCGAAAGTAGGCTAATTTATCATGAGTTCGCAATCCCAAATATTTGCTGTATTTTTGCCACCTTATTTAAAAATATGCTAAGATCAATGACAGGCTTTGGCCAGGCAGAAATAGAGACTGAAAGATTTACAGTGCGGGTTGAATTGAAAAGTTTGAACAGTAAATTTTTGGAATTAAATATGCGCATGCCACGTAATTGGCAACACAAAGAATTGGAGTTGCGCAGGGAGCTTACCAAATGGGTAGAGCGCGGTACAGCGCAATTGTCAATACACATTGGGTATAAATTGGCCGAAGATAAAATTACGCCCTTAAATAGAGAAGTTGCTTTGTATTATTTAAATGAAGTAAAATCATTATCGGCTGAAAGTGGCTGGGAGCAGAGTGCTCTGTTGAATAATATATTTATGGTGCCCAATGTTTTGCAGGCAAGTGAAGAAACGCCAGATGAAGAAGATTGGAAACAAATTCTATCAACGGTAAGAAGCGCATACGAGCAATTTGATATTTTTAGAGTAAAGGAAGGAGCTGTTCTGGGTAATGAATTGAGTAAAATGTCGGCTGGAATTTTAAGTAAAATGCAAAGCTTAACTCCCTTTGAAGAAGAAAGATTGAATACGGTAAAAGAACGCATTCAAAGAGATTTACAAACTTTGAACCAAGAACAAATGGATAAAAATAGGTTCGAACAAGAATTGATTTATTACATTGAAAAGTTGGATATAAGTGAAGAGAAGGTAAGGTTGAAACAACACTGTGATTTTTTTGAAGAAACTATTCAGCAAGCGTCTACGGGCAAAAAGCTAGGTTTCATTGCCCAAGAAATGGGAAGAGAAATCAATACCATTGGTTCAAAAGGAAACCACCACTTGATGCAAAGAATGGTGGTGGAAATGAAGGATGAGTTAGAAAAAATAAAAGAACAAATAAATAATGTATTGTAAGGTTTAGGTTCATGACAAAAGGAAAAGTAGTAATTTTTTGTGCGCCATCTGGTTCTGGTAAAACTACCATTGTTAAACATCTTTTAAAGGTAAATGATTCTTTTATGTTTTCTATTTCTGCCTGTACACGCAAGATGAGAGCGGGTGAGGAGCATGGAAAGGATTATTATTTTTTATCTATTGAAGAGTTTCAAAAAAAGATAGTAGCGAATGAGTTTTTGGAATACGAAGAAGTTTATGGCGGTAATTTTTATGGAACTTTAAAATCGGAAGTGGAGCGAATTTGGGCTTTAGGAAAAGTAGTTTTGTTTGATGTGGATGTGGTTGGAGGCTTAAATATAAAACATTATTTTGGTGAACAAGCATTAGCTATTTTTGTAAAACCACCTAGCATTGATGCATTGGAAAAACGTTTAAGATACAGGTCAACTGAAACAGAAGAGACCTTAACCATGCGCGTAAGCAAGGCGGTTAGAGAGTTGAGTTTTGAAAATAAATT
>JBILJL010000263.1:0-3752 GCA_044377255.1 Bacteroidia bacterium | reverse complement strand
CAAATTTCCTTGATTGTCTAATTTAATGCTATTCAAATAATCATCTGCATCACCACCAATATAAGTACCCCACTTTCTATTTCCTGTTGAGTCAAATGCAGCAATGAATGATTCATTTTCACCTTTATATAATGTTTGAAATGTACCAATTGTGGCAATTCCTGATGAAGAATAACTGGTACCTGCCAGGAAAATATTCCCTGATTTGTCTAATGCAATAGATCTGCCGTCCTCATTACCCTCTCCGCCAAAATAGGTTGCCCATTGTCTTGAACCACTAGGCGTTAACTTTACAATGAATGCGTCATTATTGTTTGTACCTGATAATGCAGATTGAAAAGCATTTGAGGTAGCGATACCTGTTGTAGAAGATGTAAATCCAGTAAAAAAGATATTCCCACTTTCATCACATTGAATGTCGCTACCAAAATCACTATTGCCACCGCCATAATAGGTAGCCCAACTCAATGCACCGTTAGGGGTAAATTTTGCAATCATGGCATCATTTGCACCAGAAAAACTTGTTTGAAATACCAAAGGAGTGGAAAGGTTAGCTGTGGAATTAGTGTAACCACTCAAAATTACATTTTCGTTTAAATCACTTGTAACACCATAACCATAATCTAAATTATTCCCTCCAAAATAAGTGGCCCAAGCTCGGGTGCCATTAGAATTGAATTTGCAAAGAAACGCATCAATAGTGCCATTCAAGGAGCTTTGAAATGAACCGCTGCTTGCAATTCCAGATGCTGACCCAGTTAATCCAGCTATTAAAACTGTTCCTGATTTTGAAACAGATAGGTCGTAACAATAGTCGTTGTTATTACCTCCATAATAAGTTGCCCAAATTAAATTCCCGTTCTCGTTAAATTTCAAGATAAATCCATCGTTGTTTCCATTATAGCTGCTCTGGAAACTGCCACTTGTTGCCACACCATAATTAGAATAAGTGTAACCAGCTACAAAGATATCTCCAATGGTATCTGTAGCGATACAACTTCCGCTTTCATCGGCAGTTCCTCCAAAATAGGTGGACCAAGGACTGGGGTCAATCACTAAAGTTTGTTTCTTTGAGTAAGTTTCTCCAATAAACCCATACGTATTTGCTCCTAAATTTGAAAAATTGATGGTGGTTTTTTGTTTGGTTTGATCCGAATTTATCAAGTAACTTAAAGGAATTGTTTCTTTAATCAAATCTAATGAAGTCATCATTTCGAGTTCATTATTTTTATTTAATTGTGATTGAAGACTGCCGTTAATTCTAAGTTTTACCTGTGATAAACTAGCTCCAGGATGTAAAATAATGTTATATTTAAATTGATCGCCATTTAAAAACTCTATGTCAATTCCAGCATAGATATTTTTATAAACTACCTTATTATAATGACTAATGTTTTCAAAGTTGAATTTTTCAGAGTACTCATTGTAATAATTTATTTTAGAACTGTTTTGGTTTAAGGCTAAAACTTCTGGATTTGGGTTGGCATTGATAAATACGATTTCTACACGGTGATATTTTACTTTCCTGGATAAATTAGTTTTTTCATTAAATACCTTACTTTTATTAAAATCAAAACCTTTGTCTTGCTCAATTGATGTTTGCTCATAACTAAATCCATTTCGAGTTAAGTGCACATTAAAATACTTTCCATTTAATAAAAATAAGACTTTGTTATTAGGCTGACGAAATTGATCTAGAATCTGCCCTTTGTTTTCTATAAATCCAAAACTAGGAGCGAGAGCCCGTGTTGAAATGGATATAAAAAATAATCCATAAATAAATAACAAGATTCGCTTTTTTATTTTGGTAAACATTTTATGCTGCGCCTCATTTCAAGAATAAATGTAATTAAATAATTTTAAGATTCCAAAATTTGTCAGTTACAATTTAGATAGTGGCATTTGAATTTACACTTTTTGTTGTTATGGTGAGGAAACAATGGTATTTTTAATCCATTACTGTTGATTTAATTACATTTTAATTTGTCTCATAATTAATATTATGTTAAATAAAATATTTGATATCATGCCTACTATTACAATTTGTGTTTATGATAACAATAATCGAATACAATGGTTAATTGCAACTCATTCACCTCTGCAAAAAAAAAATCCCCAATCAAAAATATGATTGAGGATTCTTTTGTGTGGAATATACCCTACTCGTACAAATCACGTTTTTTCTTTGTTTCTACAGCCATCTTTTCATTATCTAAGTTGGCATAAACTTGTTGCATGCTATAAAGAATATCTCTCATGTAGGCATATTTTTCGTTTTTCTTTACAGGTGTATCCTCACTCTTAGCTTCTGCAATTTCTAACGCTTGTTTAAAATAACCTAATGCAACATTTAAGATTTCATCCTTCTGCTTTTTCAATGGATTGTATCTTTTATCATATTCAGCCTGAGTAACACTAACTGGAATAGCATTGATTTTCTCAACTACCTCAGTTGTTTTATTGTTGGTTAAAGCTCCTAGATTATAATAAGCATCAATATAATCAGGGTTTAGTTCAACTACCTTTTTGTAATCTGCTTCTGCTTTGGCTGCAGACTCTTTGCTATTTATCGCTTGTTCATCTGCTGCTTTTTGGTATGTAGTAGCAGCTGTGGTTAAAGTTGTTTTTTTAGTGGCGACTTTTTCAGCTTGAGCCTTCTTTCTCAGTGTTGATGCAGTATCCCTGCTATGTTTTGCTTTTTTTGTTAAATCATTAGCAGAATTATCATAAACACTGCCTCTCACATAGAACAATTGGAAATCATCTGGGTTGGTCTCTAATGCCAAATCTAATTTAGTCAATAAAATATCTTGTCTGCCCATTGCCAAATAAACATTTAACTCTTGGTTGATTAAATCTTTATTTGAGGAGAACTTACTCCTACCTAAATCAATATATTTTAATGCATTGGTGGTGTCAGTTTCTTCTAAATAAATATTTGCCATTTGCATATAAATCAAATGGTCATCATAATTTAAGTCCATTAATTTTTGCAAGTATATTTTCGCTTTTGGATTGTCGCTCAATTGTATTGCGGAATATGCCATGTATAAATAAATATTTTTCTCAGATAAGTTATTGGTTTTTAACACCTCATTTTTATCATATGGAATTACATCTAATACCATCTGATAATAGTTGATAGCTGCCTTGTAATCTTTCTTTTCATAGGCACTTATCCCCTTGTTAAAGCACATAAACGCACTATTTAGAATGGCATTGTCTTTACAATAGTATTCGTAGCGCTTTTTGACATCAAACTCAATACATTTTTTACAACCGTTGAAGAATTTTTCAGCCAAATCTGCATCCACCAACTTTTCATAAGCAGGGTTTCTATAAATAGTATCTAAAATTGCCACATAGTAAAACCATGCTTTGGCATCTATTTTGGTTTCTGGATTTTCAATTGCGGCATCGATACTTTTCTTGGCATCTTCCATTTCTGCGTTCCTAAGGTAAATAGCTGCACTTTCTACCATGCTTTTTTGTGCAAATGCTTGCAAACTCAATACTGCCAATGCAGCTAACAATAGTTTTTTCATTTGTTTGGTTTTTTTTATGGTTTGGTTCAAACCGGTTTTATGTTTTGGCTTTATTAATAGTCAATTAAAAAATGAAAAGGTTGAATGCTTGTTCAATTTCTATACAAACATAAGGCAATTCTTATTCGGGTTCAAATTAAAAATTAAACCCAAAGTTTGATTTTTTTAAATTAAAAAAGGCTTTGGAATTTCCAAAGCCCTTTTAAA
>JBILJL010000262.1:0-3767 GCA_044377255.1 Bacteroidia bacterium | reverse complement strand
GAGAATTGGCACCAAGCATTGGCAGGTTAATGATTAACTCTACTTTTTCAACATAAGGATCAAATGCCAATACTTTCATACCCATTCCAATGGCAATTTTGGCAACCTCTTGTCCAATTCTGCCAAAACCATAAATACCCATGGTTTTTCCTTGTAACTCAATAGCATTGGAAGCCACTTTTTTAAGCTCGCCAAATTTAGTATTCCCCTCACTTGGCATCATTCTGTTGGTATATTGAAGGAAACGAATGCCACTAAACAAGTGTGCAAATACCAATTCGGCCACACTGATGGAAGAAGAAGCTGGCGTATTAATTACTTTGATACCTTTTTGTTTGGCATGGTTCAAATCAATATTATCCATACCTACTCCACCCCTACCAATTAATTTTAAATTTGGGCAGGCATCCATTAAATCTTTGCGCACCTTGGTGGCAGATCTAACCAAGATTGCATCAAATTTTTGCAATTCAACAGGTAAATTTTCTTGCGCAATTTTTTCGGTTACAACTTCAAAGCCTGCTGCTTCTAAAATTAATTTTCCATTGGCATCTATGCCATCGTTTGCTAGTATTCTTATCATATTTAGTTAAAAGTTATAAGTTAAAAGTTATGATTTCATTCAGTTGGGGGAGTTATGAATATTCCTTTTTCTCCCAATGCTAAAGTTTCACTTTTAGTTTTTAATTTTTAGTTTTTGATTTTTAGTTTTTCACTTTTAACTATACTGTTTGAGATGAATTACTTTTTTCGAAATCTTGCATGGCGTTTACTAGGGCTTTTACACTCTCTAGTTCTAGGGCATTATAGAGAGATGCACGCAAACCACCTACGGAGCGATGGCCTTTTAAACCACTTAAATTTCTTTCTTTGCAGAACTTCAAAAATGCTTCTTCCAGGTTTGGATCAGACAGCACAAAATTCACATTCATTCTACTTCTATCTTCAGCAACAACAGTGCCTACAAATAGGCTATTTCTATCTATTTCGTTGTACAACAAATCTGCCTTTTCTTTGTTGCGTACTTCCATTCCTTCTAGGCCAATTTCCTTGATCCAACGAAGGGTATGCATGCAAACAAAAATAGCAAATACACTTGGCGTATTGTACATAGAACCATTGTCGACATGAATTTTATAATTTAACATGGTAGGCACTTTGGCATTGGCTTTTTCTAAAAATGATTTTTTGATAATAACCAAAGTTGTTCCGGCAGGACCCATATTTTTTTGCGCACCTGCGTAAATCATATCAAACTGATTTGCATCAATGGGCTTGCTAAAAATATCGGAACTCATATCGCAAATCATTGGAACAGGCGAGTTGGGGAAAGCAAACATCTCTGTACCATAAATGGTGTTGTTGCTAGTACAATGGTAGTAAGCAGCATCAGCCGGAATGGCATAATCTTTTGGGATATAGTTGAAGTTTTTATCTTCACTACTTGCCAAAACATTTACCTCTCCAAACATCTTAGCTTCTTTAATTGCCCTACTTGCCCATACACCCGTATTCACATAAGCAGCTGTTTTTTCTGGTGAAAGAAAATTCAAAGGAATCATATCAAATTGCAAACTGGCACCTCCTTGAAGGAATATTACTTCATACTTATCCTCCAATTTTAGAATATCCTTTACCAATTGAACGGCTTCTGCAACAACAGCTTCATATTCCTTGCTGCGGTGTGAAACCTCAATTAGAGACATACCTGTTCCAGCAAAATTTTGTAAGGCTTCGATGCTGGCATTGATAGCAGATTGAGGCAAAATTGCCGGTCCTGCAGAAAAATTATGTACTTTGTTCATATTGGTTGCGTTAAAAGCACTGCGAATTAATAAAACCTTAAGCGAATTTTATCCATATAATTGATTTATTTTTGCCACACATGAAAAAACAATCCATCTTTTTGCTCATTATTGGACTTTTGAGCCTAACTACCAGCGCCCAACGAAAAATTCAACAGTTGGATGAAGAGGAAGCAAAAAAACAAGAACAACTCAACCCTAAATCGGTTGATAAAAAAGGGTTCGACAAAGAAAAAATGGTATATGGTGGCAATGTTGGGGCCTCCTTTGCTAACGGCAACACCTTTATATTAGCTCAACCCATGGTTGGATACAAGGTAAAACCCAAAACAGTTTTGGGAACAGGATTCACCTATATTTATCAAAGCATCAAATATCTCAATACAAATTATACCAGTACCGCTTGGGGGCCAATTTTATTTGCGCGACAAAATTTATTGCCGCAAATTTTTGCCCATGCAGAATACCAACCTATTAACCATGAAGTGTATATTACCCCAACCAAATTTGAGAGAGTGTGGACTCAAAACGCATTTATTGGAGGCGGATTAGGTGGCGATGGGGCTCAAGTTTATGTGCTTTACAATCTATTGCATGATGCCAATAACTCTTATTATGAGAGTCCGTGGTATATTAGAATAGGCTTTATGTTTTAAAATTGGTTCAGGAAGAATTTAAAAACGGATGGTTTGAGCACTAAGGTAAAAGCCAAGCCATAGATTGCACCATATAAATGTGCTTCATGGTTCACATTATCGGTACCTTTTCCGGAGGCATATTGAGAATAAGCCAAATATAAAATACCCGCAATAAAACCAGGGATACCAATTAATCCATACAAGTAAATTTTGGCCGTTGGTTGAAATAAAATGGAAGCAAAAACAACTGCCGAAACAGCTCCAGATGCGCCAAGAGCATTATAGCTAGGATTATTAAAATTTTTGTAATAGGTGGTTGCATTGGCTGCAACTATGCTGCTCAAATACAACAATAAATAAAACCATTTTCCGCTTGAACCAAAAAAGTAATTGTAGTAATGTTGAACCACATTGCCAAAACTAAAAAGTACAAACATATTAATAAATAAATGCATCCAATCTGCATGCAAAAAACCTGAGCTGATAAACCTGTACCATTCATTCCTGTTCTTAATGGTATAAGGATTAAAAATGAGGCTGTTCATCAATTGTGTATTGCTAAACGCCGGAATGCTTAAAATTGCAGTACCAATGATAATAAGAATAGTAAAATCTGAAATCATGGTTCAAATTAACACAATAAAAAGAAATTTAAATGAAACAAATTGGCATCATGAGTGATACCCACAGCTTTTTAAATCCGAGTTTAAAGGAATTCTTTAAAGATTGCGATGAAATATGGCATGCTGGAGATTGGGGAAATATTGAATTAGCCAATTCTTTGGAAGCTTTTAAACCCATGAGAGGTGTTTATGGAAATATTGATGGCCATGAAATTAGGCTGAGGTACCCAGAAATTAATTACTTTAAAATGGAAGGTATTGCTGTTTTGATGATTCATATTGGAGGTTACCCCAGTCATTATTCGCCAGGATTTAAAAAAATTATGAAAAATCAGCCCATTGATTTAATGATTTGCGGACATTCGCATATTTTGAGGGTAATGAAAGACCAAAATAATAAATGGATGCATATAAACCCTGGGGCATGCGGCAATCATGGCTTTCAATCTGTTAATACAGCAATCAGACTAAAAATTGACAATACCAGACTATTTGATTTAGAGGTATGGGAGCAAAAAAGGGGCTAATTAATGCAACCATGTGAACAAATGATTTGACTAAAAGAAATAAATTATTATTTTGCAATCGTTTAAATAAAAAAAGTAATCATTATGAGAAAATATTTATTCTTGGCAATTTCATTCCTAAGCTTCCAAATTTCAAATGGTCAAAACTCTCAACATGGCAGTTGTGGCAATGAT
>JBILJL010000261.1:0-3773 GCA_044377255.1 Bacteroidia bacterium | reverse complement strand
ATTTACCACCAAGCTTATCTGTATCGAAGCCGCGTTTTTTGGCCATTTCTTCCAGCTTGAGCTGGAATTTAGACTTAGTTACAGGTTTCTTTCTGTTTTCTTGAATTTGCGCATGTAAGGCTTTATCATCCACAAAGGTGCGGATCAATAATTGTTGACCTATGGTAAATAGGTTCGACAAGAAATAATAATAGGTTAAACCACTGGCATAGTTGTTAAAGAAACCAAGGAACATCACTGGCATGAGGTAGCTAATGATTTTCATTTGTCCTGTTACACCCGTCATTTGGTTGTTGTACATGGTATAAACTAAGGTAGAAACGGTCATGAGCAAGGTAAACAAACTCACGTGGTCGCCATAGAATGGGATAGAAAATCCTAGGTTCAAAATGCTATCGTAGCTAGATAAATCGCTACTCCACAAGAATGCTTTTTGGCGTAATTCAAATGCACTTGGGAAGAATTGGAACATGGCAATCAAGATTGGCATTTGTAGCAATACCGGCAAACAACCACCCATTGGGTTAACTCCTGCCTTGCGATACAACTTCATATTTTCTTGTTGCATTTTGGCCATATCGTTGCCAAACTTCACTTTTATCTCGTCTATTTCCGGTTTTAACACACGCATTTTAGCAGAAGATAAATACGATTTGTAAACCATAGGAAACAATAAGGTTTTTACGATAACGGTGAGTAATAAAATCACCAAACCAAAGTTAACGAAATATTGACCCAAGAAAAAGAATACGTTTACAGTTAAAATTTTGTTTACCCAACCAAAGATACCCCAACCCATTGGCACCACATTTTCGAGTCCAACATTGAGTGCTTTGAGTGTTTTGTAGTGGTTAGGACCAAAATAAAACTGCATGCCAAAAGATTCAGCCTTTTCATGGTTATAGGTTAGACCGATATTGGCATTGAGGTGCTTCACAAACTTCATCGACTCATCATTCTTGGTTTCAAGCGTGGCATTGTCGAAAGTTTTGTCGCTAATAAGTGAGGTATTGAAATATTGTTGTTTAAATGAAATCCATTGCAAAGGTGTTTTAAGGTCTTCTTTTACCTCCTTTGTTTCTGCCAAATAATCTGGATCTTCGTTGCTGTAGCGGTAATAGATGGTTGATGTTTTAGATTCTGCCTCATGCGTTTTTTCTTGTTGCAATAGGTTCTGTTTCCAGTTTAAATCCAAGAAATTATTGTTTGGCGCAATTACAGCATCCATGCCAATGAGGTTAATTTTAAAATCAACCAAATTGTTGTTTTGGTTCAAGGTAATTAAGTGCTCAATATATTGGCCATCGGCTACTTGCACTTTCATGGAAACACCTTTACCACCGTTAATACTTGTTGGTACAAAGAACAAATCTTTGGTAGAAATAGCTTTGGCATCGCGGGTGGCAAAACCGTATGAGAAATCGTTGCCATCGCCATCCAAAATCACAAGCGGAGAACCATCGGAGCGCTTGTATTTCTTTAATTCAACTTTGTATATTCTTCCACCTTTGTTGCTAATGTCAACCTTTATTTCTTCATTTTCAAGGGTTGTAAATTTGTTGGTACCCTCGCTAAATTGAGCAAATGTGCCAAAAGCATTTTGCATAGCGTTGCTATCAATGATGGCAGGTTTTGCAATTTCTTCGGTTTGAACCAAAGTAGCTGCAATGCTATCGTTGATAGTGCGCACCAATGTAAGCGAATCTTGGCGACGTTTTGCAGCATCAATTTCTGTTTGAGAAGGCTGGTTGATATAGGCATAGCCTATCAGTATTAAAAAAATTAGGCCTAGCCCTATGATCGAATTTCTGTCCATTTTAATTTTTAAAAGCGGGGCGAAAATAGGCAAATACCTGAATATTTTTCAAAGAAATAGATGAGGTGGTAAAAGGGTAGTTTTTACTACGAAGAAAAAAAAAATTGCCACAAAGGCGCTAAGGCACCAAGTTTTTTTACCATTAAAAATAAAAAACTCCGTGACTCAGTGACTTGGTGGTAATGTTTTAGCCACCAAGGCGCTAAGGCTCCAAGATTTTTATTAAATAAATTAAAACAAAAACTCTGTGTCTTGGTGACTTGGTGGCAAAAAAAATTACTTTTGGCTTTTGATTACTGCGGCTTTTACGAATTTAATGAAGAGCGGGTGTGGGTTCAAAACGGTACTTTTATATTCTGGGTGAAATTGTACACCAATAAAATAAGGGTGGTTTTTGATCTCAACAATTTCCGCCAATTTGGTATCGGGGTTAATGCCTGTTATTTGCATACCCTTTGCCTCAAAATCTTTTATATAGGCATTGTTGAACTCAAAACGGTGACGGTGACGCTCATTCACTTTTGTTTTCTCATAAGCACTGTATGCTTTGGTTCCTTTGGTAACCTCACAAACATAAGACCCTAAGCGCATGGTACCGCCCTTTTTGGTGATTTTTTTCTGGTCTTGCATCATGTCAATTACGGCGTGTTTGGTTTTAGGATTCATTTCGGTGCTATGGGCATCTTTCCAACCAATTACATTTCTGGCAAACTCAATTACTGCCATTTGCATACCTAAGCAAATACCAAAGAATGGAATTCCTTGTTCGCGGGCAAATTTAATGGCAGCTATTTTACCTTCGATACCGCGTTCACCAAATCCAGGAGCAACCAAAATACCGTCTAATTCTGCCAATTTATGTTCAATGTTATCTTCGGCCAATAATTCACTGTGGATGTATTGAACCTTAACCCTGGCTTCATTTGCCGCACCTGCATGAATAAAGGCTTCAATGATAGATTTATAAGCATCTGGCAATTCAACATATTTACCAATAATACCAATGCGCACTTCGTTTTTAGGATTTTTATGTCGGGTTAAAAAGGTTTTCCAACTCTCTAAATCTGGCTCATTCTTGGCAGATAATTTCAATTTAGATAAAACAGTTTTATCCAACTTTTCTTTGAGCATCATCAATGGCACATCGTATATGGTAGGCACATCTAAGGCTTCAATAACCGAATTGGTATCTACATTGCAGAATAAGGCAATCTTCTTGCGCATTTCTTTGGTTATAGAATGCTCAGTTCTGCAAACCAAAATATCTGGCTGAACGCCACTTTCTAATAACAACTTAACGCTGTGTTGGGTCGGTTTTGTTTTTAATTCTTTGGTTGAACTTAAGTAAGGCAATAAAGTCAAATGCACCACAAGCGCATCTTCATCTTTCATTTCCCAGAGCAATTGGCGCACGGATTCAATGTAAGGTAATGATTCAATATCGCCAACAGTACCGCCAATTTCAGTAATGATAAAATCAAATTCGCCGGTATCACCCAATAGTTTGATTCTTCTTTTGATCTCATCTGTGATATGCGGAATAACCTGAACAGTCTTGCCTAAATAGGCCCCTTCGCGTTCTTGGTTGATTACGTATTGGTATATTCTACCGGTTGTAACATTATTGGCTTGAGAGGTAGGGCTATTTAAAAATCTTTCGTAATGACCCAAATCTAAATCGGTTTCGGCACCATCTTCGGTTACAAAACACTCACCATGTTCGTATGGGTTTAGCGTACCTGGATCCACATTGATGTATGGATCTAATTTTTGAATGGTAACGGTATAACCTCTGGCTTGCAAAAGTTTTGCTAAGGAAGCTGCAATAATTCCTTTGCCTAATGAGGACGTAACTCCGCCTGTAACGAAAATGTATTTTGGTGTCATAATGATTTTAATTGAGGCACCAAATACGGCAAAAACTATTGGGGAATCTGATTGCTAGGTCCTTAAATCA
>JBILJL010000260.1:0-3820 GCA_044377255.1 Bacteroidia bacterium | reverse complement strand
CCCCAAGTGATTTAACCAGTTTGATATCTGCTTTGTTTAACATACGTGCCTCATTAGTTTTGCTCATCCTACTTGGAATGTTGCAGGCATGCAATTTACCAAAACTTGCCAAAAAAGAAGGTCCCTTTTTATATAAAAATAAAATTGAGGTCAGTGAAAAACAGGAAGCGAGGGTATTTGGAGGCAATTTAGATGGCTACATCAAGCAAAGACCCAATAAAAGTTTTCTGGGAATCATTAGGCATACTCTTAGATTCTACAAAATGGGGTCAAAACACCCCAATACTTTGCTGGGTAGGTTTTACCAAACAAAATTAGGCGATGCACCTGTAATATTAGATACCAGTTTAATTGAATCTACCATCAAAGGAATGCGTGGTTTTTTAAAAACAGAAGGCTATTATTACCCAGAAATAAATTATGCAGTAACTGGTAAAATTCATAAAAAAGTTGTCACCTACAAAATTAGCACAGGCAAAGCTTATCATGTTTATAGAATTGAACAACACATTGCTGATAAGATTTTAGACTCTATATTCGGTTCTCAAAAAGATTTAAGTTATGTGCGTTTGGGGAACAGGCTTAGTTTTGAGAATTTACTGAAAGAAAAAGTTAGGATCAACGACCAATATAGAAACAATGGTTATTACTCATTTAACAAGGAATTTGTAAAATTTGACTTTGATACCAATGTGGGCGATTTTAGGTCGGTTATTGGTATACAAATTAGCAATCCAGAAAATTTTCAACGTTTCAAAACTTACAAAATAAATTCAATTAAAATAGAAATAGAACCCGATAAAATTGACTCTAACCAGTTTGGGCGAGATAGCATTCATTTAACAAATTTTATTTACAAGCCAAATTCTTTTCCGCTGAACCCAGAGGTTTTGAATAGAGCCTTAATTATTGGTCCCAACAAACTGTTTAGCAATGAAAATGTAAATAGTACTTTTGGTCGACTGAACGAATTACAGTTGTTTAAATCGGTAAACATGACCGCAATTCCAAACAATGAAAATACGGATACGCCAAGTGTGAATTACCAAATAAAATTACAACCCACTAAAAAATACGATTTTACATTTGAGCCCCAAGTGATTACTTCAGATCAATCCAATTTAGTTTCTACAACCAACGGCAGGAATTATGGTTTTGCATCGCAGATTACCTTAGCCAATAAAAACATCTTCCACAATGCAGAAATTCTGCAATTGAGCTACCGCATATCTGTGGAGGCCCAAAGAGGAGCAACCATTCCTAAAAGACCTTTCTTTAATAGCTTTGAATCTAACTTAACGGCCAACCTTATTTTTCCAAAATTATTGTTCCTATCTAAAATTGATAAAAGTTGGACCAGTTCAACCAATAGAAGTTTGATAACTGCGGCGGTAATATGGGAGAAAAACATTGACTGGATTAGGAATGTGTACGCGGTTGGTTTTACTTGGCAAAAAAACAGAAAATTGTTTAATCAATATTTAGTGCCATGCGAAATCAGTTATATCCGAACCAATTTTAATAGCGCAGAATTAGAACAATCAAGCGCAAATGACCCCTATCTGCAGAGTGTATTTAGTAATAACTTGATAACTGCTTCACGTTATGGGTTTATTTATAATAACCAAAGTGATATTAGAAAAAAACATTACACATTTGTTAAATGGGATGTGTTAGAATTGGCCGGAACTTTTGTAAATTTAGCATATAAACTATTTAATATTGCACCATCAGACAGTGGCTATAATACTTTCTTAGGAGTGCAGTATTTTCAATATGCTAAAACCTTTGCCGATATGAGGTATAACAGGTATTTAGATGACAACAATAGGCTTGCCTCAAGACTAGCCATTGGTGTTGCCATGCCATTTGGTAACTCGCCAAATTATGTGCCATTCGACAAACGTTTTTTCACTGGAGGAGCCAATAGTATCAGAGCATTTTTACCCAGATCTATTGGACCAGGATCATATACAGATGAAGGTAGTTTAGATAGAAGCGGAGATATTAGGTTAGAGTTAAATTTTGAGTACAGGTTTAATATATTGAATCATTTTTTAGAAGGAGCATTGTTCACAGATATGGGAAATATCTGGCGTATTAAAAACGATGGAAGGAAAGACGCACAATTTAAATGGGACTCATTTTATGAACAGATAGCTCTAGGAACAGGTTTAGGTATGCGCTTAAATCTAGATTTTTTGATTTTACGTTTGGATGCCTCAATACCAATTTTTGATCCAAGAGAACCATTAGGTAATAGAAATGTTTTTTATAAATATGCCGATTTAGGCTTGCTTTGGAAAAATACCATTTTTAATTTTGGAGTTGGTTATCCATTTTAAAAATTACTTATCTCTTAACAAAGTAATAGTGCCATTAACATATTTTGGAGCGGTTTGATTGATCATTTGGTATTTAAAAATAAAGAAATATACTCCCTCCGGACATTCGTCTCCTACATTAAAATTCTTACCATTCCAATTAGTCCCATCGTTTGCAAAACCATCCTTGTTGGTTTCAAAAACTTTATTTCCCCAACGATTATAAATCACTAAATCGTAGAAGGTGTATCCAACAATGTCAATATCATAGGCATCATTGCTCTCGTCGTTATTTGGGGTAAAAACATTAGGGATGTTCAACCTTAAGTTAGCAGGCTCGGTTTTTTTACATACACTGTCGTAACAATCTTGGCTATTAAATGCCTTTAAGCAAACAGTAAAAGAGCCCGAATCACCAATGAATAAATGTGAGGGATTTACTTCGGTAGAAAAGTTTTTAGAGCCGCTAGCTGGATGACCAAAATCCCATTCGTAACGGACTGCTTGAAGCGATTTATTGGAGAAAGATATGAGCGGCGTTTTAGATTCATCCATATCAAAATCTGCCTTAACAGATGAAACAGTTATTACTTTTTGGGCAGTATCTGTGCACTTTGCCGAACTAGAAATTGGGTACATTTTAACATTGAATGAACCTAAAGTAAAATAAGTATGTTTAACGATGGTATCTGGATACAAGGTTTGTTTGTATTTAGAAGTGTCACCAAACAACCAAGCAAAACCGGGTACTAATTGTTTTGGCCTTGCAATTAAGTTGAAAGGCACACCAATACAAACAGTATCTGGCGCTTCCAATTTGGCACCAATAGCATCAATTACTCTGATGGTTCGTTTTGGTGCATTGATGTTCATAGAATCTGGATAAACAGAGACACAGGTTTTGTACTGACCAGACAATGGATTAAAAATGGTATCCTCTCCTACTACATAAATCTTATAAATGCCACCTTTGGTATAAATATGCGAAACATTTGTGTCTAACTGTGTGCTTGCTGTTGCGTTATTTTGATCCCTAAAATACCAAACCCAATTAATCAATGGATAGCCAGTAGTATTTTTTATTTTGAGTTCAAAAGGTGCACAACCAACTGTATCTGAAATAATATCAAAACGTGGCCTTGGACCATCAATCCAAATTGGAATGTCGGCAGAATCAATACAACCTTTTTGGGTTTGTATAACCAACTTTACTATGTAGTTTCCGTTGGCAGTATAATCGTGAACAGGGTTCTGCAAGAGGCTATTTAATTTATTGTCTCCAAAAGACCAATTCCAGAACTTGATGGTATCATAAGGAGTTTGTGCGTATAAACTACTTGAATCAAAATACTTAGATTGATCCACAAAACTTAGTATTTGAGGAGCGCACAAATACCTTGCTTGCATAGGTTTAATAATCGCTTCAATGTCTACCACTTTTAAGGTAGTACCATAAGTGAAAGTATCTCTGCAGCCCAAACTATCTATGGTAACCA
>JBILJL010000026.1:0-15292 GCA_044377255.1 Bacteroidia bacterium | reverse complement strand
TATCGTTCACCTCATCCACCACTACATCTCCAAAAACTTCATTGGCATTGTTACCCATACCAACAGCCCATTGCCAGTTACCAGATGCATCTGCTTTAGCTAAAAAAGCTCCCCAACCGCCGGTGTTGTTTAGGTTGTTTGCCCCAAAATTTACAAATGAATTACCACAACATCCCCAGCCACCACTCACATAGGCATTACCACTGCTATCAATATCAATTCCAGAGCCATTATCGAATAAATTTCCGCCGCCTCTAACAGAGTATTGACGAACCCCTGCAGCATCATACTTTACCAAATAAATATCTGCACTTCCAAAACTTCCCACAAAAACATTGGGGCCAGAAGTTGAAGTTACTGTAGCGTTACTTGTAAACTGGCCAGTTATATAAATATTCTGCTCTCTATCAATTGAAATAGCACCTGCTTCATCACTTCCATTTGAACCCAACTGTGTTATCCAAGTAACAGCACCTGCTGAGGTTGCTTTAATTAACATGGCGTCATAGTTACCAAAACCAGTTCGTGATTGATTGCTTCCATTTGCAGCAGTAATGTTAACAGTTCCATTTACAGTGGCGTGAATGTAAACATTTCCTGAAGTGTCAAAAGCCAATCCAGCGTTATTATACAAGCCTCCATCTGTATTGGTTCCACCAATTCTGATAGCCCATTGAAATACCTTTGAACAGTTATATTTAACTACTGCAATATCTCTTAGACCATAATTACCGATAACCTTAGGAGTTCCTGCACTATCTAAGGTTAATGAACCAGAATAAAATATTACTTGGTAAACATTATTCTGCGCATCTGTTCCAACAGTGCGCGTTATATCTTGATTGGAAGCCCCATTACCTATGCCCCAACTAAAGGCTTGGCCAAAACTATCGCCAGCCATTAAAAGCATAAATAAAACTAATAAAACTATTTTTCGCATACCAAATATTTTAATCAAAATTCAATTGTTCTTTTAATCTGAAGAAACATAAAATGCCATTCAAACTACTAGCACAACCTCAAATTTAATAAAGTATTGGTTAATAACAAAAACAGACAGAAATCTTACCTTCGTTTAGGAAAAATTAAGAAATAATCGGATTTTTATTAAAAGGATATTAAATAAATGGACTTATTTGCTTAAAACTTTTAGCTCAAAAGAATAAATTCTAGGACTAGGTTTGTGATACGAAGTTTGAAGAATAAAGCCCCAAAAATCTTCACGCAATTTATAAATTCCCAAAAAGAATTTAATGATAGGTTTTTTCCAAAATGCCATTTGTGCAGTGCCATCTGCATCCATAAATTCAATGGATGCAAATCCAGCTGCCTTTAAAACATATAAACAGGTACCCGCAGTAAAAACCAAGTGGTGGGTAAAGTCTTCGTATCGCCAATAAGTCCCAGTGAATGATTGGCCATTAGGCACCATTAGGGCAAACGACCCACCAGGAGCCAATAAATTTTTTCTTATATGAATGAGCGTATCAATAATTACATCCTTTTCTATGTGCTCCAAAACATGACTCATAATTATGAAATCAAATTTCTCATTTTCGGGCACTGTAAACTCTCGCGTGTCTGTAATTTGGGTAACATTTAATCCCTTTTTTCTGCACGATTCCAAAGCCTCATTATTGATATCAATGCCTTTTAAATTTGTGTAAGATTCTGTTTTCAAAACACCTAAAAACTGACCCATGCCACAGCCAATATCCAAAATTTTTGCATCCTTGTTTTTTGGCAGGTAAGGCCTTAAATATCTTGGAATTTTATAAGTACCATAAGTGTCTTCACTGATGGTTCTGTTCTTAAAATATTGATCTATTTTAGTGTTATCACTCATGTTTACTTGCCTAATAAATAATGTGCATCAGCGTCTGTTTTGCTTGTCAAAAAAAAGCTGATAATTGGATACAATCCATACTTCGAAAGCTTCAATAAAATTTGAAATACGATTGGGCTAATTTTCTTCTTACTCAATAAATGAAAATTACTATGATTCGTGTATAGGTTCAAACCGAATTTCTCTCCCAAAACTTGCAATGATTTTTCCGAATAAAGGGAAACATGCTGTCCATGGTTAAAACCATAATACCACCAATCTGTTGCTGGAGGTGTTTCACCAATAAGCCTTGTTGAAAAAATAATGGAATCAGCAACCTTAACTATATCCTGCATTTCAGCGTTGGGATTTACCATGTGTTCAAATACTTCAAATGCAGTTACACACTCAAAATAATCTCCATCCTTTGCTTCAAATCCTTTGGCCATCATATTATTGGCGTATTTATCCGACCAATAAAAATCGAAACCCGTATCCCGCATCATACGGGTAAATATCCCATAGCCTCCTGCAAAATCAACAAATTTCGCCCCTTTATCAAACAAGAAAAAAAGTAATGCAGCAGTTTTTGCCCTAAACTCTTCATTTCGCTTAAACAACCCAGTATCCTCTGGATTCAAAGCATTTTGATAAGCTTCCTCAATCCAAAAAGGCTCTTCAGTTTGAACAAAATAACAAGCAGGACACCTATAATAAGTTACCTCATATTTATTCAAAATTTTATGGCTAAAAAGCTGAACTGAACCCGACTCACATATTTTACATTTTATTGTCAATTTTGGTATTTTGTTTTTACTTTGATTCTTAGCTGCAAATAAAACCATTTGAAGTTAACATGGAAAAGAAAAAATATTTAATTAAAAAAGCAACAGCATTTCCCAAGCATCTCTTAATGCTTCTCTGCTTTGAAGTTGCGCATAATTTTTCAATTTGCTTAAATCAAAATTTTTCTCAAAGGGCATTTGATAACGCATGGTACCTAAGGCATTGATGCTTTCATTTACGCTACCATTTACTGTTATTCCAGTTTTAAAGGCACCAATTAATTTGCCAATCATATCATTTTTTGACCCAACAACTGGCTTGTTAAAATAAGCCGCTTTTGTGAGCAAAGGGTGCGGCAATTGAAAATCACCATCATTTAAATAACACACATCAAAAGTGCAAAGGATATCGTTTATATCTTCACTTTCTTCTAAGTTATTCAACATAAAGTAATTGTTATTTCTACCCGAACTTAGAATTTGGCTTAAAATATCTCTTGACCTCTCACTCAAAAAATTAGCGTCTAAACTCCCAGCACATACAAAAAAATATTCGTCAAAAGGCGCTTCATTTGCCAATGCCAAAAAATTCTCTGGGTTTTCTTCCTCCAACAAAATAGTTCCAACAACCATCTTATGCTTTGCCATCTTCCTAATCTGTTGTGCAATTTTACTTGGGGCTCCAGGTAGATCCATTTCACTCACATCTGGCATTACTACTACCTTTTTATATACCCTGCTTTTCAAAGCCTCACTGCTAAACCTATCCAATGTGCAAACCCCCACGCAATTTTTGGAGGTAAATAAGTAATCCGATTCTCCGTATTTTGGATCAACATTTAGTTTTAATCCATTATCTTCATAAGGCAACATGTTATTGAGTATGCCGCTCCATTTATAAGGAAATTCCCAATCAAAAAGTTTTTTCCCAAATTTCGGTTTGATCCAATCGTCGACCGGAGCAAAAAAAACAAAATCGATTTTTGTTTGCATGCTCCGCTCCGCTGAACGAATTCTTCTGCTAAAATTCAAATACCTCCATGCAAAACTTGTTTTTGAAACCTTAACCGAATCAGCGCTTGTTGCATCAATGGCAAAACAATGAATTCTCTTGGCTTGATCTCTAAAATGGGTATGTAAATAATTATTGAGTTCAATCCAATTCGGAGAAAAAATTGCCACTGTCTTTTGTAAACGCAACAAGGCCTCCACGTACAAACGAGCATAGGTTCGGTACCTATATTGGTCGCGACTAAAAACAAGGCCTACGCAGAAAACATCAGACATACTACAAAAATCAGTAATAATTTAGGTTCAGCTCTCCTAAATTTTGCACATACACACATTAAAAAGTGTTTCATAATCAACGATTAAACAACAAAGAGGTAGTTTTTTGAAAATATTTAGGCAAACACTTTACTTTTTATCGAAAAGTGCTACCTTTGCGCTCCCACAAATTGACCGATGGTGTAACTGGCAACACATCTGATTTTGGTTCAGAGGAGTCTAGGTTCGAGCCCTAGTCGGTCAACCAAGTGCCGCCACAAGGCGGTACCCAACCACCTTCAACCTAAAGTTGAAGGCCAACCCCAGCCTTCAGGCTGGGGAACACACACCACACCCGTAAGGGTGTTAAAAAAGACGATCTTATGGCGGTTAAAAACGAAGTAAAGATTTTTTCGGGTACCAAATCTAGGTACCTTACAGAAGAAATAGCAAAATCTTATGGCATCCCTTTGGGGGATTGCACCATCTCTTACTTTAGCGATGGCGAATTCCAACCGAGTTTTAATGAATCAGTTCGCGGTTGCGACGTATTTTTGGTTCAAAGCACGTTTTCCAATACCGATAATTTAATGGAGCTTTTACTCATGTTAGATGCTGCTAAAAGGGCATCCGCTCATTATATTACCGCAGTTATTCCTTATTTTGGCATGGCCCGCCAAGATAGAAAAGACAAACCACGTGTTTCCATTGGTTCAAAAGTAGTGGCAGATATGCTTACCGTTGCTGGTGCTAGCCGTGTAATTACCATGGATTTACACGCTCCGCAGATTCAAGGTTTTTTTGAGGTGCCTGTAGATCACTTAGATCCTGCAGTTATTTTCTTGCCATACATGCGTAGCCTTAAAATGAGCAAAGACAATATCATCATTGCTTCTCCAGACATGGGTTCATCTGCAAGGGCAAGAACTTATGCAAAGGCATTAGGTTGCGATATGGTTATTGTTGACAAAGAGCGCAGAAGAGCCAACGAAATTGCTTCAATGACCTTAATTGGCGACGTAACTGGCAAAGATGTGTTTATGGTCGATGATATTATTGATACGGGAAATACATTGGCCAAAGCCGCCCAATTATTGAAAGATAGAGGAGCCATTAGCGTAAGAGCCATGTGTACCCATCCTGTTTTGAGTGGCAAAGCATACGAAAACATAGAAAACAGCGTATTGGACGAATTGGTAGTTTGCAATACCATTCCTTTGGCTCGAACCGACTCAAAAATAAAGGTTTTGTCTGTGGCACAACTTTTTGCAGATGCCATCAGAAACATTACGGAGCATGGTTCAATTTCCAGCTTATTTGATATGAATAAATAAAAACTGACCTCGCCACTTGGTGAGGTTCAAATACTAAACTCAAATTGGGTAAAGTAAATTTGTGTATAGAAAAAATAATAAAAACAACAATTAATAGAATAAAAAAATGAAAGCAGTAGCATTATTTGGAAACGCCAGAACCGAGGTTGGTAAAGTTTCTACAAAAGCCCTAAGAACAGAAGGTAAAGTACCATGTGTAATTTATGGTGGTAAAGACCATGTACATTTTTTCTTGTACGAACCAGATTTTAAATTATTGGTTTTTACGCCTAATGCCTTTAAAGTGCAATTAGACATTGATGGAAAAGTGTACAAAGCAATTTTAAAAGACATCAGTTTTCATCCAGTAAATGACTCAATTTTACACGCAGATTTTTTAGAAATAAGTGATGACAAAGCTGTAGAAATTGGCATCCCAGTTAAGTTAGTTGGTAACTCTGTGGGTGTTCGTGCGGGTGGTAAATTAGTTGTTAAAGCTAAGAAATTAAGAGTGAAGGGTTTGCCTTCTCAATTACCAGATTTTATTGAAATCAACATCGATTTATTGGAAATTGGAAAATCAATCAAAGTTGCAGAAATTACAGCTCCTAAAGGCATTGTTTTATTGGATTCACCAAACAATCCTGTTGTAAGTGTTAACACTACTCGTGCCGTACAAGAAGCATCAAAAGCTGAAGAAAAAGATGCTAAGAAGAAAAAATAATTAGGCGACTAATTAACATTTAACTAAAAGGCCTTTCTCTTATTAAGAAAGGCCTTTTTTATTGTCTAATTTCTATTGAGTTTACATAGAAAATAATTAATTAAAAATTATAATTCACTGAATACAAGTATTCTAATTTTTAATTTGTGTTTTTTATTAAATAAAAATGTAAAAATTTGAAATTTAAATATTATTAAAGTAATTTTACTTAAATTTTAATGTTATGAAAAAAACACTACTCACACTCTGTTACCTCGTTATTTGCTTGCAATTATGGGGTCAAGCACCAACAAACAGCAAGCCTGTTGAAGCCACCGCTTCAAGCACTAAAACTGAAGCCATGGCAAAGGCAGAAGAATCAGTAAACAAAGGCTCTGCCATAGGCTTAAATTTGGCTACAAACGGTATTGGTTTACAATTTGCCCAAAACATAGGCGGCGCCAAAATGTTTGCTATAAGAGCGGGCGGCATGTACATGCCTTTTAAACTAACCAATTATGAATACAGCTTTGATGGCACCAAATTAGTCATCAACGGCGATATCAAATTGGGCGCTATACAAGCTTTGGTAGACTTTCACCCATTTAAAAATGCGTTGAAAATTACAGGCGGCTTGGCATATATGCTTACAAATATCAATGCAACTGCTCAGGTAAAAGATTCTGTATCACAAGGCGATATTATGATTTCGCCTGATGAAGTTGGCCAAATTGATGTAGGCATTAAAGTTGGTCCAATTTGTCCTTACATTGGATTAGGCTTTGGCCGCGCAGTGCCAAAAACAAGGTTCAGCTTTAATTTTGAAATTGGTGGTTATTATATTACCAAACCACAAGTTAGTTTTAAAACCTCTGGTATGCTTGAACCCACCTCGTCACAAGAGAAAGTATTGCAAGACAATATGAAGGGATTTACTTGGTTGCCAATGATGAACTTTGGATTTAATTTTAAAATAGGAAAATAACCCTTCAACCCATTCGACAGGCTCAGGGTGACGACGGCAGGGTGTCCTTCGACAAGCTCAGGATGACGACGGCAGGGTGAGCCAGTCGAAACACAAAAAAAACAAATAATAAAAACCTAATAACATGAAAAAAAATATATTTAGCATTTTAGCACTTATTTTAGTGCTTGGATCAGGCCTTCTTGTAATAGATGGCTGTAAGTTAAAAAACCCAACAGAAGGGTTTGCCATTTCAATTAAGGCAGATGCCGTAACGGCTCCAAGTGAGTTACTTATTCGTGATGCCAAAACAGGCTCACCATTGGCAAGTTTAACCAGCGCCACACCTGTTACTATTAGTGGCCCAGGAGCACCTTATGTTTATAGCTCTGGCGCTACTAAAACCCTCAGTATCTTCCAAGGTGCAGTTTCTTTTTCATTGAGAAAAGGAACTCCAGTTTCGGCAAGTAATCCCATAAAATTTACCATCTTCATAGATGTACCGGGCTATTTACCTTTGGAATATCCTATTACATTAACCAGTCTTGAGCCAATTCAAGAAGAAGCTTCTTTGGTAAACTTTAGCGCCCCACCTTCAGGCGCAGCCGCATCTTCCAAAACTGTTGCCACAGGTACCGATGGCAAAACAACCGATACCTCTAGTATTGTAATACCTGCTACCGCCAACAAAAAAGAGGCCTTAAAAATTGCTATTGACGCAGGTACTAAAATGGTAGATGCCTCAGGTCAGGCTGTAAGTGGTGCTGTTGAAGCTAAAGTGATGCAGTTTACTGCAGGTACTAAAGAATCATTGAACTCTTTTCCAGGAGGTTTAGAATTTAATGAGTTAAAAGATGTCAATGGAAACAAAATACCTGCTGGAGGATTCTCTCCCGTTGGTTGGATAGATATAAGCATGAGCGTAGGTGGAAAATCTGTAAAAAGTTTTGATAAGCCCCTCATAGTTTCTATGGAAATAGATGCTAACCAAATAAATAAATTAACCAATGCTAAATATAAAGTAGGCGATGTTATTGATATTTACAGCAAGACTGCAGGAGAAAACAACTGGGTAAAAGAAGGAACTGCTACTATCGCTTTAAATAGCAATAGTAAATTAGAAGCTCAAATGCCTGTAAAACATTTATCTGTTTGGGGAATGGGAATTTTCATTCCTAAGTGCGGTGAACCATTGCGTTTGACTGTTAACGTGCCTAAAGGTTACTCTAGATTAAGTTTTAAAATTTATGAAAATTTATCAGCTAGTGGTGGTGATGAATATTGGGACGAAGTAAATGAGGTTAATATTTATGAGGCAATTAATGGGACAGGCATAGTTAGTGTAACAAGTGAATTTGTGCCATTGAATAATCAAGGATACAGAATTGAGGTATTAAAGGGAGTTCCTTTATATACTGGTCCACTTTGTGGCTCTATAATTAACTTGGGAACCATTGGGTCAGAAGATAATTTAACAAACAATATTTTAATCAAATGCACCAATGGCAGCGGAGTGCTATTACCAAATAATTACAAAGTTTACTATGTTAATGAAAACGACTACCAAAATACCATTAACCCAGCAACTGGCAGAAAAATTGACCCTAGAGATCCTGAAATTGATGGTAAAGACTGGAAAGAGGCTTCCATTATTAATCAAACTATAGAAGGTGTAATCATTAACACTTTAACCTTTCCTAAAAAAGATGTGGAGGTTGGTGAAAAATACCGCTTTTCTGTTTATTACAATGATGGAAAGAATGAAAGTAGAGAAGATTATGTTACACCAGCTCCAATAGTACAAGAAGTATTAGATGCAGGTGGCCAAGATGTGATTATTATATTAACTACTTGCCCTATTTAAGTCATAAGATTTTGCGCAAGGATTATATCCTTTTGTAATTAAAAAAAGAGCTTGCCTTGCAAAAGGCAGGCTCTTTTTTGTCTTTGCTTTGCCTTCCAACTTTGTTTGCCAAAGCCAAGCCGTAGGCAAAAGCTTTAGCGAAGTCAGAGTCTTTGATATTTTGGGACTTATGCATTGGAAGGCTTTGGGTTAAGTTGAATCATTTAAAATGCAACTTCAATCAAATTCAAAAAGCTTGGTACCATTGAGAGCCCTAAAATCTTCGCCAAAGACATAGGCACTTGAAAATTGGCAAGCACAAGTGCCAAATCTACAGTGATTAAAAAAAATTGTTACTTGGTATCTTTGTAGTGAAAACTAAACTAATTCTCCGCAAAAACCTGCTCCAAATCCAGCACAAAATCTGGTAAAATGGGTGTGGTTATAAAATCACCCAAAGTAAATAATTTAGAGGCTTGGTACTTGCCATTTACCAAAGTGTAAATAAGCAAGGTTTGCTCATCTGGATGGACGACCCAATATTCCAAAACACTACTTTCTTCGTATACTTCGTACTTGTTTTGCAGCTCCTTGCGGTTATTGCCTGGCGATAATATTTCAACCACTATATCTGGCGCGCCAATGCAACCTGCATCATCTAATTTTGTGGGGTCGCAAATAACACAAACATCTGGCTGTACAACTGTGTAAATATCTTCGTTCTTTTTTGAATGAACTGGTAAACGTACATCAAATGGAGCGATATATACATCACATTTTTTTCCCTCTAAATAGTAACTTATTCGTTTAAAAACCTCCCCTGCAACTTTTTGATGCCGGCGCCGCGGGGCAGCAGCCATCTTAAATACCCTACCTTTTATCAGCTCAACCATTTCTGGGATGGTCCAAGTTAAATAATCGGCGTAGGTATAACCATAAAAACTCAAATCAGGCTCGCGCACTTCCATTAATCAAAATTAACCTTTTTTCACAAAAATAATAGGACCAATTTTTCTGTATTTTTTTGGAATTTAATTCTATAAAAATACGCAAAAAAATTTAATTATCAGAAAAACAGCTACCTAACAAATTATTCAACACACCAAACTACCGAATAAAAGCAATTCATTTCTCAATAATTCAGCAAATCACTGATTGTTTACTTTAGCGCCAAAACAACTTGAAGAGAAACAGATCCTAAACGTTGTTTGAAACTACCTTTTGCAATGGACCATGGCCTATCGACTATCGACTCCTATGGACTATGGACAATTTTCTATACTTTTGCCTTAAATGAAGTATTTGATTGTAGGCCTTGGCAATATTGGCGATGAGTATGCACATACGCGTCACAATATTGGTTTTGATGTGGCCGATGCTTTGGCAGAAAAATATAAAGAAAGTTTTAAGCCAGATCGGTATGCAGATTTGGCCGAATTTTCGTTAAGGAGTAGACAAGTTTTTGTGATTAAACCCAATACCTATATGAACCTAAGCGGAAAGGCTGTGCGTTATTGGATGCAGGCACTTAAAATACCTGTAGAAAATGTGTTTGTAGTGGTGGATGATTTGGCTATTGGATTTAATAAAATTAGAATCAGAGGAAATGGCAGTGATGCTGGGCACAATGGTTTAAAAAGCATACAAGAATTATTGCTGACCCAAAATTACCCTCGCTTAAGATTTGGAATAGGTAACAATTACGCTAAAGGCAGGCAAGTAGAATTTGTGTTGGGGAAATGGGACAATGAGGAGTTAAAAGAAATTCCTATACTCATTAATAAATCGGTTCAGGCCGTTGAAAGCTTTGTATTACGTGGCTTGGCAGCTACTATGAACGATTTTAATAAATAAGAATGGAAGAGGTAACCCCAAAAGAAAAGAACAATTATGTAAGCAATTCCTTTTGGATGTTGTTGGAAAAATCGGCCAGGGTTATCTCAGGTATTTTAGTTGGTGTTCTTGTAGTACGTTATTTAGGAGATGCACAATTTGGGGTGATTACTTATGGTTTAGGTGTAATAGCCATCCTTACCATTTTCTCTACTTTGGGTTTAGATAGTTTAGTGGTTCGTGAATTACTTACCAGAGGTAAAAACAAATACGAAATTATTGGCACTGCTTTTTGGATGCGTTTTGTAGGTTCCTTAATTGTGATGGGTGGTGCTTGTTTCTATTCATTGATGCGCGATCCTCCCCAAACTACCTTTATCGTTTTTCTGCTAAGTATTTCTATTATTTTCCAATCCTTTACAGTCATAGATTTCTACTTTCAGTCGGAGGTAAAAGGTAAGTTTACTGCCATATCGCAGGTAATTACGCTTTTTGTTTCTGCTATCATAAAATTAATTTTTATTTTCATAAAAGCACCCTTAGAATGGTTTGCCACCATGGCTGCTTTTGAGGCTGGTTTTGCGGCATTTACCCAATTTATTTTTTATAAAAAAGAAGGGCAAATGATTAGGTATTGGCGTTTTAATTTGAAGGAAGCCAAGCTGCTTTTGTACCTTGCCATACCACTCATACTCTCCTCTTTTGTGCAAATGTTGTATCAAAATGCAGATACTATTTTAATTGCAAGATTTTTAAGAGACATGGGTCAGGTTGGACAATACGGCGCAGGTGCAAGGATTAGTCAGGCTAGTTATTTTATACCAGTAGCTATTTGTGCTGCGGTTTTCCCAGGAATTGTAAATAACAGAGACAACAAAGAATTACAAATAAAACGACTGACCCAACTATACAGCTTAATGATATGGGGCTCTTTAACCATTATAGCTGGAGGTATGATTTTTGGGGATTTGGTGATTGGCTTTTTGTATGGTGCTAAATTTCCGGCTGCACCACATATTTTTAAAATACATATCTGGCTGAGCCTACCCATTTTCTGGGGAACAGCATGGGGCATGTGGATGTTGGCCATGCATGAACAAAAATACTTGTTCTATTTGCAATTGATAAACGCAACTTTTACCTTAGTAAGTGAATATATGTTGATACCAAGAATGGGTATTACTGGCGCTGTATACGCGTTGTTAATTGGGTCATACTTTACTATGTTTTTCATCTTGATTATTTACAAACCAAGAGAGGGTCTTCCCATATTCTTAAAAGCCCTAAACCCAAAGAATATTTTAGAAGTTATTCGGTATTCCAAAAAATAAGTTTAGTAACTTCGTAGCATGTTGGTTTTTGTTCCGCACCTCACAGAAAGAGTAAAATATATTTTAGATGAATTTCTTTTGCACCGACTTGGCCTAGCATACAAGTTAACAGATAGCATAGAATATTTTATGAAATCGCACAACAAGCGAATTCATTATGGCAATACTATTATTGAAGGATGTTTAAACATTCCATGTGCACCATTGTTGTTTGAAGAAACTTTGGTAACACAAAAAATTTCGGTTCAAAAAGATAAAAAATGGCATAGTCAATTCTATATTTTGCCTTATGAAAACTTACCTGATTTTAAGATTAACACTACCCATTTAAACTTTGATTTATTTGCTGCAAGTTTTTATTTATTGAGTAGGTACGAAGAGTATTTACCAAGCTCAAAAGATGAACACAATAGGTATAAACCAATGAATAGTTTGGCCTTTGAAAACAACTTTTTGGAGTTTCCATTGGTTGATCATTGGCACCAACTATTTACTGAAACACTCAAAAAGCAATATCCCGAAATAGCTATTAAAAACAAGGTGTTTGAACAATTGAATACCGTAGATGTGGATTTTGCATACAAATATAAAGGTCATGGTTATTTTCCACTGTTCAGAAAATTTTTAGGGTCTTTATTAAAAGGCAAACCAGATAAATATAGTCTTGTTGCACCAAAAAAAGATCCTTATGATACCTATGATTTTTTGGTTCAAACCGCTAAGAAAAAAAACATTGAAACACTCTTTTTTTTATTGTTAGCAGACTATGGAGGTCATGATAAAAACATCTCACCTTTGAGCCAAGAGATGAAGGACTTGGTTCAAAAATTATTACCCTATAATAGGCTTGGCATACACCCATCATATAAGGCAAGTTTGCAGAGTAAAGCCAATTTATATGAGCACCAAGTTTTTAAGTTATGGACCAATTTTGAACCAAAACTAAGCAGGCATCACTTTTTAAAAGCCAAGGTACCAGAAAGCTATGAAACGATGTTTAAGAATGGGCTAACAGAGGACTATACAATGGCTTATGCCACAGCAGTTGGTTTTAGGGCGTCTACCTCATTACCTTTCTACCTATTTAATTTACATAAAAATTATACTTTAAATATATTAGTCAACTCGCCGTGTGTGATGGATGTGACTTTGAAAAATAGCTTAGCTTTAACACCACAGCAGGCCAAGGAAAAAATTGCACAACTAAAACAGTCGGTTCAAAAAGTAAATGGTAATTTTATTTCCATTTGGCACAATTCTAGTTTTGATTCAAGTATAGGATGGACAGATTGGAAGCAGGTTTATGAAAGCTTATTCGAATAAATGTTTACTTTTGCGTTTCAACAAATTACCATGACTTCTGTTTTAAAAATATACAATACGCTTAGCAGAGAAACATCTGTTTTTGAACCTATACATAAGGGTTATGTTGGCATGTATGTGTGTGGCCCTACGGTATATAGTAACGCACATTTGGGGAATGCTCGAACCTATATTTCGTTTGATATAATTTTTAGGTATTTGTTACATTTGGGTTATAAAGTGCGTTATGTTCGTAACATTACAGATGCCGGACACCTAGAAGGAGACCGAGATGAAGGGGAAGATAAGTTTGCCAAAAAAGCAAAACTAGAACAGGTTGAACCCATGGAAATAGTGCAAAAATACACCTTAGATTTTCATGAGGTATTGCGCCAATTTAATACATTACCTCCAAGCATTGAACCAACAGCAACTGGTCATATCATTGAGCAAATAGAAATGACTAAAAAGATTATTGCCAACGGGTATGCTTATGAGGTCAATGGCACTATTTATTTTGATGTAGAAAAATTTTCTAAGGAGCAAAATTATACTGCCCTATCCAATCGCAATTTGGATGATTTATTAACCAATACAAGAGAATTAGACGGGCAAGATGAGAAAAAAGGCAGATTGGATTTTGCCCTTTGGATTAAGGCCAAACCCGAGCATTTGATGAAATGGGAAAGTCCGTGGGGAGAGGGATTCCCTGGTTGGCACATAGAATGTTCTGCTATGAGCAGTAAATATTTGGGCAATGAATTTGATATACATGGAGGAGGAATGGATTTGGTGCCCACACATCATACCAATGAAATAGCGCAAAATTTAGCTTGTCACCATACCCAACCAGCCAGGTATTGGGTTCATACCAATATGCTTACTGTTAACGGACAAAAAATGAGCAAGAGTTTGGGCAATTCATTTTTGCCTGATCAATTGTTTAGTGGAAACCATACTTTACTAGATAAAGGATATAGTCCAATGACGGTGAGGTTTTTTATGTTGCAGGCGCATTACAGGAGTACACTAGATTTTAGGAATGATGCTTTGCAAGCAGCAGAAAAGGGACTTGCTAGGTTACTAAGTGGCGTTAAGATTATTGAACAACTTAAAACAGATATAAGTTCAAGTTTCTCGGTGTCTGAGATAAAAGCCAATGTTTATAACGCATTAAATGAGGATTTTAATACGCCAATTGCCCTTGCACACCTGTTTGATGCGGTAAGGTTAATCAATTCGGTGAACGATGGAAAAGAGCAATTGTCTGCTGCAGATAAGGAAGAATTGAGTGGGTTCATGCAAGAAATTACCTTCAATGTTCTTGGTTTGAAGCATGAAAACGATAGTGGAACAGAAAAAGTGGATGGACTCATGAAAATGATAATAGACATGAGGGCTGATGCTAAATCCAAAAAGGACTTTGCTACCTCTGATTTTATTAGAGACCAATTAAAAGAGATTGGGATTGAGATAAAAGATGGAAAAGAAGGTGCATCCTATCGTGTTATGTAATTTCTAATTAGTAAGTGGTAGGAAAATTTGAGTAGGTGGTAATCTTTAATTCACAAACCACTCCTATTTTTGTCCTATTAATTTATTAACATGAACGCCCCAACTGTTGCCTTAAACAAAAAAAGCAATTCTTCACAATCCGAAGAGTTAAAAACCCCATACAAAGTCTACGTAGGATTTGAGAAAGATGGCCAAGGGGGCATAACGGGCATTGAAGTAATTGATGGTTACTTAATGAATAGCGAGCGCTTAGCGCTAAAAACGCAAAGAAATTTGCCCAATGGTGTTTCTTACTTTGAAATAGAGGTAATTCCCAATTCACAAATGAACACCTACCTCAGGATACCAAGTGTAACACCTTTGCAAAATAATATTTTGGTGAAAGTTTTTAAACATGGTCACTTTTTGGGCACGCAATTTATTGATAAAGAAGGTAATATTCTTTAATTGTTGCGCCTTTTTCTTGCTATTTAAATAGTATCATAACAGCGCAAGTAAAAAGATTTTTTAAAGATTTGTATTAACTAACATTATGATGTACTAAGGAATTTAAAATAGCTTGAAAAGAAGGAATTGAGGTGCTGTCAGAATATGTTAAAAGGGATATTAAAA
>JBILJL010000259.1:0-3837 GCA_044377255.1 Bacteroidia bacterium | reverse complement strand
CTCCGCATAAGTTAGTTTCCTAACCGCATCCAATGGGTTATTTGGCTCCCAAATAATAGCAGTTTGATTGCCTCTATTTGCCAAATGACGGTCTAAGCAATTTTCTGTTATGTTGAGTTTTCCACCCAAAAACCATTCAATTTTGGGTTCAGTAAAATTCCAGTTAAGTGTACGATCCCACTTTTGTTTCCAGGTAAATGTATTGGCAACCTCGTCCCAAAATTCTTCTGGTGCATCTATACTTCTTTGGTAGGCATTTTGATAAGCCTCAAATGAATCAATTAAAGGTATCATTTTTGAAAAATATAGAGCAATATAGCACAAAAAAAACACCTTATGTAAAATAACATAAGGTGTTTCAAAATTTATATTTTCTATTCCTCAGTTGAACTGGGAACGGTTGGATCTATTGGCATCAACACTGCTTCAGTATCTTCAATTACTATTGCCTCTACTAAAGGGGCTTCAATAACTTCTTCTACCTTATCATGCGGTCGTTTTCCCAATATTTCTACTAAATCATGTTGGAAAAGAATTTCTTTCTTCAATAAAATTTTGGATAACTCTTCTAGCTTATCTCTTTTCTCCAATAACAAAACTTTTGTTTTTTGGTAACAAGCATCTATAATAAGTCTCACTTCATGGTCAATCATTTCAGCAGTTTTTTCGCTGTAAGGCTTAGTAAAACCATACTCTTGGTTGGAATCATTAAAGCTCACATTGCCAATTGCCGCGTTCATACCATAAACAGTTACCATACCGTAAGCCATTTTGGTTACACGCTCTAAATCGTTTTGTGCACCGGTGCTTATTCTGCTAAAAATAATATCTTCTGCAACTCTTCCACCTAATGTCATACACATCATGTTTTCTAGTTGCTCTGTGGTATATAAATATTGATCTTTGGGCAAATACTGTGCATATCCTAAAGCGGCAACGCCACGAGGCACTATGCTTACCTTAACCAAAGGATCTACGCCTTCCAAAAACCATCCAGAAATAGCATGACCACTTTCATGGTAAGCAATAATTAGTTTTTCTTCAGGTGAAATAATTTTGTTTTTCTTTTCTAAGCCACCAATAATACGATCAATAGCGTCTTGAAAATCTTGCATATCCACTGCAGTTTTGTTGTTACGCGCTGCAATCAGAGCAGCTTCGTTACATACATTAGCGATATCTGCACCTGCAAAACCTGCAGTTTGGATAGATAGTTTCATTGGGTCAACACCTTCAGCAGTTTTTATAGGCTTTAAGTGTACCTTAAATATTTCTTCCCTACCATTAAGATCTGGTCTGTCTATTGAAATTTGCCTATCAAACCTTCCCGGGCGTAAAAGTGCAGAGTCTAAAATATCTGGTCTATTGGTTGCCGCGAGAATAATAACACCCAAATCAGTTGCAAAACCATCCATTTCAGTAAGCAATTGGTTCAGGGTATTTTCTCTTTCGTCGTTACCGCCTTGAACCAAATTTTTACCACGCGCTCTACCAACAGCGTCAATTTCATCAATAAAAATAATACAAGGAGCCTTTTCTTTGGCTTGCTTAAACAAATCGCGCACCCTGCTTGCGCCAACTCCTACAAACATTTCCACAAAATCAGAACCTGAAAGCGAAAAGAAAGGAACGCCCGCCTCACCAGCAACGGCTTTTGCCAATAATGTTTTACCAGTTCCTGGAGGACCAACTAGCAACGCTCCTTTTGGAATTTTACCACCAAGGGTAGTATACTTTTTAGGGTTCTTCAAGAAATCTACAATTTCCATTACCTCTACTTTGGCTTCATCCAAACCAGCCACATCTTTAAAAGTAGTATTTACATGCGCGTCTTTATCAAAAAGTTGCGCCCTACTTTTGCCAATGTTAAATATTTGTCCGCCTGCGCCGCCTGCGCCGCCGCCCATTCTGCGCATCACAAACATCCACAAGCCAATTAACAACACAAAAGGAAATAACCAGCTTATGATATCACCAACATAGTTATGTTGTGTTGCAGTTTCGGCAATCAATCTTTCATTTTGAGGAAAAGCCTCCTGGCGTTTACTTAAATCTTCTTCAAAGCTTCCCACATCACTGATTTCAAAAAAGTAATCAGGGCCAGTTTCTGAAGCAGCAAATAAGCCATTTCGTTTTTTAAGATCGCTGTACTTTTCGTTTTTTAACGACTCTTTTTTGATGTAAATTTCAACACGTTCTTTATTAATGACCACCAATTTCTCAATATCGTGAGAAGGAAGCATCTCAGTAAAAAACTTTGTTTTGGTAGTCTTCAAAGCCACATCATGTGGGGCAAATTGAAGTGCTAAAAAAACCACTGCAATAATTCCATAAATCCAATAAAAATTGAATTTAGGCATCATTGGAGATAACTTAGGTTTTTTATTATTTGGAAAATCATTTTGATTTTGAGGCATTTTATTTTTATCTGACATGTGTTCTTTAATTGTTGCAACCTATATACTAAGTTGCTAAAAAGGAAATTTGTTTTAATTAATTTTTAAATTCTATTTTTCTACTGAAAAATTTAGCTGTGGTGCCATCCAAAATGAATGCATGGGAATAAAATTATTATCGGCAAACTGACCCAATGTTTGGGCAAGGGAATTCAATACCAAACTATTTTCATCTAACTCTCCGCTATCTAATGCTTGCTGTAAATCATTTTTATTTAAAGTTAATAGGCTGTCTCCAGATTGAACCAATGCAAGAAATCTATTGAAGAAATTAAGCTGGTAGGCTTCGCCTAAATCTTTCATTACCTTCACAGATTTGTCTATTCCGCAACCGCTAATTCCATGAAAAGCCTCGTTTACAGCAATTAAAACCACTTGATTCCAAAGTATGCTAGTTCCTGCTTGCAATTGAACATCGTGGGCAGTCCAACTTTGCGTAAAGGCACCTAACTTCATTTGAATTTCACTAACTTCTGAAGGAGTTAATGTCCTATCAGCAGTATAAATCCACAAACGAGAATTCGCCGGTAATTTTAAAAGATTATCCATTTTATTTAAATAGTAAAGCGAAAATACCAAAAATTAAGCCATTGACAGATTGTCAGTTGAAATTAATGAAAATATTTTTACATTCGTAAATGTAGAAAGGAAATAAAGTCAACTTATTGAGAGTTCTGCCCTGATTATTAAAAGTTTTATTACATATGAAAAAAATATTTACCTTAATTGCTATCGGAATTTTTGCTTTTGCTGCAAAAGCCCAAAGTAATTTAGAAGTCCATGTTGGAATTGGCACCTCTTCCCATCAAGAAAATATGGTAAAAGCAGCCAATCACACCTTATACAACTCCGTAATGCCACGTTCCGAAAATATTGGACAAACCTATATTACCTCTGGCCCAATCCGCTTAGGTATTAGAAGTCATGAAAATAAACATTTCATTTTAGGTGCAGAATTCAATTATTCAAATATTGAAGTCATTAATAAAAATGGCAGCAGCGATGTAATAAGAGTAAACTTTGTAAATTATACCTTAATGGCGTCTACGCAATACAAGTATATTGAAAATCCAAAATTTATCTTGTATAGCGGATTAGATTTTGGTATTAGTTATGCAACTGCCAAAAACCAAGATACCGAAGTAAAAGCAAATGATTTAGCGGCAGCTTATCAAGCTAACTTTATGGGATTTCGTTATGGCTCGCAATTAGGCTTTTTTGGCGAATTGGGTTTTGGGTACAATGGCTTTTTAAGCGGCGGTATTTTCTATCGTTTAGATTAATAGCAGAGTTTAAGCTTAAAATATTATTTTCGAGGCCTTGTTGATAGCAGGGCTTTTTTATGACCAACACGCAAAATTCAATAGTAATTATAGGTGCA
>JBILJL010000258.1:0-3855 GCA_044377255.1 Bacteroidia bacterium | reverse complement strand
TTTAAACATACCTTTTGTTGGTCCGGATGTATTGGGCTCTGCAGTTTGTATGGACAAAGACATAACCAAGAGATTGCTTAGGGATGCTCAAATACCGATTGCTGATTTTATTTGTCTCAAAAAATCTGACAAGGTAAAAGTAAGTTATGAGGCTGCCAAAGAAAAACTTGGTTTACCCCTTTTCGTGAAGCCCTCAAATGCCGGTTCATCGGTTGGAGTTAGTAAAGTTACAGATAAAGCAAGTTTTGAATCAGCCATAGAAACAGCCTTTAAATTTGATAACAAGATTTTGATTGAAGAAGCCATTATTGGCAAAGAGGTAGAATGTGCTATTTTAGGAAATGAAGATCCAAAACCATCTATCATTGGAGAGATAGTTCCCACCAAAGATTTCTATTCTTATGAAGCAAAATATGAGGATGCAGAAGGTGCCAAAATGAAAATACCTGCTGATATAACTAAAGAGGTATCAAATGAATTAAGAGACACAGCAGTGAAAGCATTTATTGCAACAGCTTGCGAAGGATTAGCAAGAGTAGATTTCTTTTTAAAGGAAGACAATACTTATGTGCTCAATGAAATTAACACTTTACCTGGCTTTACAGAAATAAGCATGTATCCCAAATTATGGGAACAAACAGGTATCAATTATTCCGACTTGATTACAAAATTAATTGACCTTGCTTTAGATAGATGGAAAAGGGATGGTGCCTTAGTGACGGTTAAATAAAAAATAGCCACCAAGGCGCGAAGGCACAGAGATTTTTTTTATTTAGTATTTTTGGTTGGAGCAGTTGTTTTTGACCCAGAAGGGGTCACATGTTTATAGCAATTCATTTCTCCTAAAAACATACGACCCCGAAGGGGTCGAACACTTCTTAATAAATAAAAAACTCGGTGACTTGGAGCCTTGGCGGCAAAAAAACATTGTCCCTCGATATCAAAAAAATTAGTTACTTTGTTCTCCAAAAGTAAAATCAAAAAAACCTTGGTGCCTTAGAGCCTTGGTGGCAAAAAATAATCATATGAAAAAAATAATATTCCTTACACTCCTACCGCTATTTACTATGTCCCAAAATAAATTAGACATTGCCACACTCTGGAAGTTTGGCCGCTTAAGCGAACACATGGTTTCGCCCGATGGCAAATTGGCCATTTATGCAGTTAAAAATTATGATTTAAAAGCCAATAAAGGAAGTAATGTAATTTATACGCAATCTATTGGTGGTGGCATTGCCAAAGAAATCATCGATGCCAAAACCAATGCCTTTGGTGCACGCTTTACGCCAGATGGCAAAAAGATCTCTTACCTAAGCGCATCAAGCGGCGATGTACAATTATATGAGTGCGATTTAATGGGTTCAAACCTAAAACAAATTACACAAGTTAAAGGTGGTATAAACGGATACAAATATGCACCTACTATGAATAATATTGCCTTGGTGATGGATGTGAAATTGGATCACGAGGTAAAGGAAATTTATCCTGATTTAGATAAATCCAATGCACGTATAATTGACGGTTTGTACTACCGCCATTGGGATGCTTGGCATGATTTTGCTTATAGCCATTTGTTTATTCAAGCTTACGAAAATGGTTCCCTTAAAGGTGAGGCATTAGACTTAATGTTGAATGAAAAATTTGATTGTCCAGTTCCACCTCAAGGCGATGATGATGAGTTTAATTGGAGTCCAGATGGAACCAAACTTGCATATGATTGCAAGAAGCTGCAAGGCACTGCCGACGCCATTTCTACCAATAGCGACATCTATGTGTACGACCTCAAAACCAAAGTAACCATGAATGTTTCTGAGGCGAATCCAGGGTATGATAAGAACCCGCAATTCTCGCCTGATGGAACTAAAATTGCTTGGTTAAGTATGGAGGAAGCAGGCAATGAAAGTGATAGAAATACCTTGGTGATGTTTGATTACAATAAGCCAAAAGCTAGCACCCCTCCAGGTAACGGACAAGTGCAAGCTGCTATTTATATCATGAATAAAATAAATCCACTGACCAATAATTTTGATTATACATTGGAAAATTTTATATGGCTTGATAATGCCCGTTTGGCCTTTACTGCTGTGATTGCTGGCACCAAGCAAATATGTATGTTTGATCCAAAATTAAGGAGCATGAACCGAGTGGTAACACTAACCCAAGGTGCCCATGATTATGTGAGTATTTGTGCTGTACCTAATGCTGCAAAGCCAACATTTTTAGCCGCTAAAATGAGTATGAGCTTACCTACTGAATTGTTTTTAGTTGATTTAGGAACAAAAAAAGAAACTGCATTCACTAAAATTAATAAAAGCATTTTGGATCAAACCGCCATGGGAAAAGTGGAGCAACGCATGGTAAAAACAACAGATAACAAAGACATGTTGGTATGGGTTATTTACCCACCAGATTTTGATCCGGGCAAAAAATATCCAACCTTATTGTATTGCCAAGGAGGCCCACAGAGTCCGGTTTCGCAGTTCTTTAGCTACCGTTGGAACTTTCAATTGATGGCAGCAAATGGCTATATTGTTGTAGCTCCAAACCGCAGAGGATTGCCTGGTTTTGGCAGCGAATGGAACGATGCCATTACCAACGACTATGGTGGCCAATGTATGAAAGATTATTTAAGTGCCATTGACGATGTGGCCAAAGAACCTTATGTAAACAAAGATAAATTGGGAGCTGTAGGTGCAAGCTTTGGCGGCTTTAGTGTTTATTGGTTAGCAGGCAACCACAACAAACGTTTTAAAACATTTATAGCACATTGCGGCATGTTTAACATGGAAAGTTGGTATGGCACCACCGAAGAAATGTTCTTTGCCAACAACGACAATGGCGGACCATATTGGGATCAAAAAAAATCGCCTAATAATTTCGATGCTAGTCCTCATAAGTTTGTAAAAAATTGGGATACGCCTATCCTCATCATCCACAACGAAAAAGATTATAGAGTGCCTTTGAACCAAGGCATGGAGGCCTTTACCGCCGCCCAATTACAAGGCATACCTAGCAAATTTTTGTACTTCCCCGACGAAAACCATTGGGTTACAAAACCCCAAAATAGCATCCTCTGGCAAAGGGTTTTCTTTGAATGGTTGGATAGTAGTTTGAAGTAGGTTTGAGGTTTGATGGAGAAAAAACATTTTATAATAAGGAGGCACAAGCATACTTTTATTAGCAGGAGCTGCTTATGGGCTAAAGTAATTAAAAGAAAACAAGCACAAACCTATTTAGCTGTATCAGATTTATTGAGGAAGCCTTTTAACTTTTTCTTGGCTTCATCGGCAGCTTTGTTTTTCATCTTATCAGCCTCTGCTTTAATTTTAGCATCTGCCTCTTTCTTCAATCTATCTGCCTCTGCCTTTGCTTTGGCCTCAGCTTCCTTTTTAACCCTATCAGCCTCCGCAGCAATTTTTGCTTTGGCTTCCTCGGTAGCTTTATCCAATTCTGCTTTTGCTTTATCTGTTAATTCTTTTTGTTTGCGCTTAGCTTCTTCTAAGGCTTGATCTTTGATAGAATTTGCCTCCCCTTTTGCCATTTCAGCAAAATTGGTAGTAATTTTTGGTGAAGTAAACGTACCGCTAATGCCTATTTGAATTGGCAAATTTTCATTGGCTTTGATGCTTGTGCCAGCTGCTTTGTTTAGTTCCAACAAAGCATTGGTAATAGCCTCATCTGCCGCTCCCAAATCTTTGCGCGGAATGTTCACTTTACCAATATAGTCAATGGTTTGATCCAAGCCTGTTGAGCCACTTAGATTCATCATTTGTGGACCAACCTTCACATCAAATGGTTTGGTATTTATCCTGCCATTTTCCACCTTGTAAGCAATTTTGGCATTATAAAAACCAA
>JBILJL010000025.1:0-15397 GCA_044377255.1 Bacteroidia bacterium | reverse complement strand
TCACAAACTAATTTCTCTCCAACAAAAGCGCTTCCCTTCATTACCGTAATTCCTCTTCTGATAGGACCAATTAAATCCAACCTAAAAATAAGAGTATCGCCCGGCACTACCTTGTCTTTAAACTTGGCATTGTCTATTTTCATGAAATAGGTATTGTAATTTTCTGGATCCTCTACTTTTGATAAGATTAAAACCCCACCTGCCTGAGCCATTGCCTCAATAATTAGCACACCTGGCATAATTGGGTTACCAGGAAAATGACCTTGAAAAAAAGGCTCATTAAAAGTAACATTCTTGATGGCGATAATATGATTTTGACCAACTTCTAAAACCTTATCTACCAAAAGAAAAGGAAAACGATGTGGCAACATTTTCTCGATTTGTTCTGCCCTGTATAAAGGAACTTTGTTAGGATCATACTTAGGAACCCTAACCGAACTTCTAGATTTTTTTATTAAAGCCTTGATCTTTTTTCCAAAGGCAACATTTGCAGCATGCCCCGGGCGAGCTGCCATTATTTGAGCTTTAATTGGTACCCCAATAAGGGCCAAATCACCGATTAAATCGAGCAATTTATGCCTTGCTGGTTCATTGTGAAATCGCAAATCAACATTGTTTAAAATGCCTTCCTTCTTTACTTCTACTTTTGGCTTATTAAACATCTTAGCCAAATTATCCAACTCACTGTCTTCTATTACCCTATCAACAATAACTATGGCATTATTTAAATCGCCACCTTGAATCAAACCGTTATTATATAAAAATTCTAATTCATGTAAAAAGCAAAAAGTTCTGCAGCTAGCAATGTCTGTTTCAAACTCTTTTAAATTGGTTAAAGAGGCGTGTTGCGAACCTAAAACTGGTGAATTGTAATCTACCATTACCGTTAACCTATAATCATCTAAAGGCATGGCAATCATTTCTACACTTCTATCGGCTTCGGTATAGTAAATATTCTGTGGCACCACAAAATATTCTCTTTCCGACTCTAATTCTTGGATGCCAGCATCTTTCAAAGCTTTCATAAAAAATTGAGAACTACCGTCCATAATTGGTGTTTCGCCACCATTGATTTGAACCATGCAATTATCAATTTCCAATGCTGCCAAAGAAGCCATTACATGCTCAACTGTTGCAACTCTTGCACCATTTTGCTCAATGGTGGTACCCCTAGAAGTATCAACTACATTGTCAACATCAGCATCTACCACTGGCATGCCAGGTAAGTCAACCCTCTGAAATTTAATTCCATGGTTATCTTCTGCAGGAAGGAAGGTGAGTGTAACCATTTGGCCTGTATGCAGACCAACCCCTTCTAAACTCACAGACTTTTTAATCGTTGTTTGCTTCATAAATAATGCTGCAAAAAAACGAAAAGTTAGCGTATTGTTAAGCTTTTTTTCGTTTTTATTCTTTCTTTAAGGATTTAATCTCCTTTTCAAGTGTGTCAATTCTAATCAAAAGTTCGGGTAAACGCTTAAACAATGAGGCCGATCTTAAGGCGTCTCTCACACCTAATACTGGGGTTCCAAACCATTTTCCATTTTCTTCTTTGATAGAACCTACTACCCCACATTGGCCCCCAAACTGGTTATAATCGGCTATGGTTAAATGTCCGGCAAAGGCTGCCTGCCCACCAATTACGTTGTATCTACCAATTTTTGTGGAACCTGCAACGCCAGCCTGACCAGCAATAACGGTGTGATCGCCTACTTCGGCATTGTGGGCAATTTGAATTAAGTTATCAAATTTAACTCCTTTTCTAATATGAGTTGAACCCATGGTGGCCCTGTCTATGGTGCAATTTGCGCCAATCTCCACATCCGATTCCATGATCACATTTCCAATCTGGGGAATTTTTTTATAAGAGCCATCAGGTAAAAGAGAAAAGCCAAAGCCATCGCCGCCAATAACGGTTCCTGAGTGTAAAATACAATTATCGCCAATGATACAATCGTGGTAAATTTTAACCCCAGAATAAAAAATACAATTTTTACCCACCTTCACATTTGCGCCTAAAAAAACATGGGGGAAAAGTTTGGTGTTCTCTCCTACTTTTACATTTTTTGAAATATAGGTGAATGCTCCTACATAAGCATTTTCGCCTACTACAGCAGTTTCATCTATAAAACTCATTTGCTCTATTCCAGTTAAATGAATAGCAGTGTTTCCATATTGTTCAAGTAGGTTAGTGAAGGTTGCGTAGGCATCTTCCACCCTTATTAAAACAGTATTGTATGCTTTTGAAGGAACAAAAGTTTTATTGACCAAAACAGCAGATGACTGAGTGGTGTAAATATGATTTTCGTATTTGGGATTGGCAAAAAAAGAAAGTGCACCTGTAGTTCCTTCTTGAATTTTTGCAATGGTATTGAGCATTTGAGTGCCATCTCCTTCAAAGGTTCCTTGCACCATTTGGGCAAGATCTGCGATACTAATTTGCATATGGTATTAATAATTTATAAGCTAATTTTCATCAATATTTTTTGGTTCGAGCCAAGATTTTGGATAACAAAGAAAATACTTTGTAACAGATTTTGTTAATGCTTCAATATTAAATTGGTCGGATGCTTTTGCAATGTCTAATAAGTGTCCATCCTTAAATAAAATTTTTATGTTGAAATGATCCAAACTATATGCCCTGTTCTTTACCGAATCTGTGTAAACAAAATAATCTGCCTCCTCAAAACTTATTTTCTTTTCTGCCGCAACCCACTCCTTAATTTCATTGATTTTTTGTAAAGTAAAAGGCTCATTTGCTAATTCTACTTTTGGCAATAAACGGTCTTTTAAAGTCAATGAAAGTGAGCTCAAAACCTTATCAGAATGGGTACTCCAAACTTTTATTGCCGACATGATATCATCATCGTCTAGTAGCGTATAATTTTTGATGGCTGTAGGATCGTTAAAAAAGGTAGCGCCATTTAATTGCTTTTCTAAAAAATACAACAAAGGTGGTGAGGCAAACAAAGTATGGCCATTTTTAACTAATTCGAAAGCACGTTCTAAAGTTTTTATTAATACAGATTCTGCTGCTACTACAGTTTTGTGCAAATAAACCTGCCAATACATTAACCTGCGCGCAATTAAGAACTTCTCAATACTGTATATTCCTTTTTCATCTACAACCAACTCATCGTTCACCACGTTGAGCATATTAATTATCCTATCTTGCCCAACTACGCCTTCTTGAACGCCACTGTAAAAACTATCTCTACGCAAATAATCCAACCTGTCCATGTCTAATTGACTGCTTACCAATTGGTGTAAAAACTTTCTTGGGTATTTATTGGTAAAAATTTGAATGCACAAATCTAACCTACCCAGTAAATCTTTGTTCATTTGGTGCATGAGGAAAAGCGAAATTTCCTCGTGGTGCAAATCCTTAATTAAAATGTTTTCAAGGGTATGAGAGTAAGGACCATGACCAATATCATGCAATAAAATGGCGGCATATACAGCCTCCTTTTCCATTTGAGAAATTTCAACCCCCTTTTGTTCTAATGTAAGTAAAGCATTTTGGGTTAGGCTCATGGCTCCAATAACATGCTGAAAACGAGTGTGCTGCGCCCCCGGGTAAACATAATTGGAGAGTCCTAACTGCTTAATCCGCCTTAATCTTTGAAAGAAAGGATGCGCAATAATGTCGTATGCCAATGCACATGGAATACTTACAAATCCATAAACAGGGTCGTTAAAATTTTTTAGTTTATTGATAGCCACAATTAATGAACAAAATAAAACGTTACTTCGCAAAGATAAGATTTGGAGGCATACTTTTTGCTTCTTAACAATAACTAGAAAAAACAAAATGAACGCAACTATTCTGTGGGCTGATGATGAAATTGATTTATTAAAGCCACATATTTTATTTTTAACCAACAAAGGATACCAAGTAGACAAGGTAACCAATGGCATTGATGCTATTGAAAAGGTAAAAGAAAATAATTATGATGTAATTTTTTTAGACGAGAATATGCCTGGCATAAGCGGCATTGAAACCTTGTCACAAATTAAGGTGATTAGGCCAGATGTGCCTGTGGTAATGATTACCAAAAGCGAAGAAGAGCATATCATGGAAGATGCAATTGGCAACCAAATTGCCGATTACCTGATTAAGCCTGTAAATAGCAATCAAATATTGCTTTCCTTAAAAAGATTGCTAGATGGAAAGCAATTGGTAACCGAAAAAACCGCCCAAAACTATCAACAAGAATTCCGCCAATTGAGTATGGATTTATCAGATGTTGATGATTTTGATGGTTGGGTAAAAATGTACAAAAAGCTAGTTTATTGGGAACTTGAATTGGCCAAAAGTGGCGAAACTGGCATGGATGAAATTTTGGCCATGCAAAAAAGAGATGCCAATAATGGTTGGGGCAAATTTGTGAAAGACCATTTTATCAATTTCCTCAAAAAACCAGATGCCAATACGCCGGTTATGAGTCATACCTTAATCAATAAAAAATTGGTACCACTTCTAAAAGATGAGGTGCCTACTTTTATGATTTTGATTGATAATTTTAGGTACGACCAATGGAAAATGGTTCAGAGCCAATTGAATGAATTATTCAATGTAGTTTTGGATGATACCTATATGACCATTTTGCCAACTACAACGCACTATGCAAGGAATAGCATTTTTGCAGGAATGTTGCCAAGTGAAATTGAAAAGTTGTATCCAAACCTATGGGTAAATGAGGAAGATGAAGAAGGAAAAAACATTCATGAGGAAGATTTATTGGGCCGACAATTACAGCGCTCAGGCATCATGGATAAATTCTCCTATACTAAAATTACCAATTTAAATGCAGGTAAAAACTTAGTAGAGAACATTCCAAATTTGTGGCACAATAAGCTCAATGTTATCGTTTATAATTTTGTAGATATGCTAAGTCATGCTCGAACCGAAATGAATGTGATGAAAGAGCTTGCAGAAGATGAGGCAGCTTATAGAAGCATTACAAATAGTTGGTTCGAACATTCACCATTATTTGAAGCTATTAAGAAAATTGCCAGTAAAAAAGCTAGAGTAGTCATTACAACAGACCACGGCTCTATAAGAGTAGGCAACCCTGTAAAAATTGTTGGGGATAGAGCAACTAGCACAAACCTTCGCTACAAGCAAGGCCGAAACTTAAATTACAACGAGAAGGAACTATTTTCAATCAAGAATCCTTCAGATGCATTTTTGCCAAAACAAAACATGAGCACTAGTTACGTTTTTGCGTTAGGAGAAGATTTTATGGCTTACCCAAATAATTATAACTACCACGTAAAAATGTACACAGATTCATTCCAACATGGCGGCATTAGCTTAGAAGAAATGATAGTACCTTTTATCGTGCTAGAAACAAAATAGTCTATAGTAAATGGACCATAGACCATGGTCCATAGTAACGCAAAAAAGCTCGTGGTTAATCACCATGAGCTTTTTTATTTATAGGACTAACAAATAATTCCAACTATCCACCATTAACCATCAACTTCCTACCATGGACTATGGTCTATTGACTATCGACCTCCTACTGATTAAAAGCAAAGCCAATATTAAAACTCAAGTACGACATACTTGGTAAGTCGTTATTTTTGAAGTTATAATTGTATTTTAAAGATAATAATAAACTTCTAGAAGCATCAATGTCATAAGTTGCAGCAATTTCAGGGACAATCAAAAACTGCCATGTTTCATTGCTTATTCTATACTGACCAAGATCCACTTCTCTATCCATATAAGAAGTTCCTATGCCAGTTCCAGCAATGAACCTAACTCCATTATCAGAATCTCTGTAATAATGCAATTTGGCAGTCATAGGATAAGTATTTAAATAACGAAATTGCTTACCCGATACCGAAACATTATCCTTTGTAAAAGTGCCATAGGGCATGTCTTCATAAAACACATTCCAATCTGCACCAAAACCAGCAAGGATATTGTCTGTAACTTCCGTTTTGTATTCCATACCTAACCCTCTCCAACTATATTTAGAGATAAAGTCGTTCAATTCACCAGTTCCTAAACCCATTGAGTAATAGAAATTAAAATAAGAATCGTTTAACTGTGCCTTGGTATCTTTAGTGTTTAAAGTTAAGGCAAACAAACAAATGATATATATTGCTTTTTTCATGTTAGTTTTTCTTTAAAATTGGGGATTGTTTAAACGCTTGATCAATGGCCCTTCTGGCTCTATTGGCAAATGTTGAAGTTGAACCTTCTACCAAACCATTTACCACAGAAACCCAAGCCATTGGCCTTCTGCCATCTACAGCCGAGTCTTTTAAATCAAGCATTTGAGTAAGCAACGACCCTGTGGTGGTAGTGGAATAAGTTGGAGGATAATAACCTGGGTAGTACCAACCGTAGCCATAACCATAGCCATACCAATAATTAGAATAATAATAAACAGTTGTACTGGTCATAACCGAATTGATGATGGAAACATCTGGATTTGACATGGTGTCAACTTTAACCCAACCATTTGCTTTCATATTGGCATCAATCTGACTAGTAATGACTAAGGCAGAAGTGGCATCTAAATACTCTGGCTTCAAAATATTGTCACTACCCACTTTTAATACATTTGGACTCAAAGCGTATGTTTTTCTAGCGCTAAAATCAGTTACTTTTGAGAATGCTGTTCCAACAATATCTAGGTCACTAACGTATTCTGCCCCACCCGGGTGGCAGGCCGAAAACGTTAGTAGGGTAAAGATTAACCCCGTTGCAAGTAAAAATTTTGACTTCATAGAATTTTAATTTTTTTAATAGTCAAAAGTAAGCAAATAATGAAAATCTACAAATTCGATTTTTCCATACTTACTTTAAACGTTCTAATCCAGCTTTAAACAAAGCATTGCTAGGCTCCAATTCAAGAGCCACCTTGTAGTTTATTCTGGCGTCTACCTTGTTTTTTCTTTCTTCGTATATCAATCCTTTCATGTAAAATGCATTGGCAAAACTTGGATTCATTTGGGTGCAGGTATTCCAGTTTCGCAAGGCCTCATCCATGGTGCCATTTTCAAAGTTGATATAACCAACATTGTAATATGCCAAATAATTTTCTGGGTTCAAATCTATTACCCTTCTATAATCAATTAAAGCATTTTTATTCAACCTCAGGTTTTGCTCAAAAACGGCTCTACTAAACCAAGCATCTTGGTTTTTAGGTTGCAGTTTAATGGCTGCTTTATAATAATCAAACGCCAATTGATTTCTGCGAGCAGCATATAAATTGGCTATATATAAAGTAGATTCATAATCGGTGGCATCATTTTCTATGGCAGTTTGAAAATGATAAATTGCCCTCGCTGTGTCGCCCATTTCCTTATAATTCATGCCCAACATGTGATATATAGTGGCATTACCTTGATCCAATTTCATTCCTTTATTGAGTAAGGCAATGGATTTATTATGCTCCTTTACAACAAAATACAAATCGGCCAATTTTAAAATGGCATCTTGGAAATCTGGTTTAAGCGAAATTGCCTTTTCATAACTTGTTGCAGCCCTTTGGGTTTGGTTCATGGCATATAAGGTTCGAGCCAAATTAAAATGATACAAAGGATTGATAGAATCTATGGCAATGGCAGCCAAAAAATCATCTTCTGCCCTATTCAAAAACTTTTCATTTACATATACTTGGGCTCTTCTGTAAAACAACTCTGCATCTTCCGGATTTTCTTCAATGGCTTTACTTAATTCCTTTACAGCTGCAATATTTGCAGTACTATCACCTGCATTTGGCAACTTACTTTTTGAGGCATTTTGGCCACAGGAAATTAACAAAATAGAAATACTGATAAAAATCAGAATATTAAGGCTAAGTTTATAATACATTTTTATATTTTTGAGAAATCAATCTTGGGCAAATAAAACACTTGAATGTTAGTCAAGCAAATATTACTTATTGGTTGACCCAATTAAAATTAATACAACAAAATTATGCCTTTTTATCATCGAGTAGGTAGTATACCAAAAAAACGTCATACACAATTTAGAAAACCAGATGGTTCATTATACGCCGAAGAGCTTATCTCTACGGAAGGTTTCAGCAGTTTATACTCATTGGCCTACCACTGCCATCCCCCAACATTGGTAAAAGATATTGGTTCAGCCTACAGCGTGCAGCCCAAAGCGGCCCTATCAAAAAACTTGCAAAACCGCAGTTTCTTAACCTTTAAGGCTGAACCTAAAGACGATTACCTTGAATCTAGGGTGGTTATGCTATTTAATAAGGACTTGTATCTTTCTGTGGCTGCTCCTAAAAAAAGCATGACCGATTACTTCTACAAAAATGCGGATGCAGATGAGGTAATTTTTATTCATGAAGGCAGCGGCACCCTCAAAACATTGTTTGGCCAAATTAAATTTGAATATGGCGATTACCTGGTTATTCCAAGAGGAGTAATCTACCAAATGCAATTTGATACCGAAAAAAACAGGTTGATGATCACGGAAAGTTTTAGTCCAATTAAGCCACCAAAGCGTTATTTAAACCAATTTGGACAATTAATGGAACATTCGCCATACTGCGAGCGCGATATAAAACTTCCAGAAAACCTAGAAACGCATGATGAAAAGGGTGATTTTAAGGTGCTCATCAAAAAACAAGACCTAATCTATCCTTACACTTATGCCACGCATCCTTTTGATGCCATTGGTTGGGACGGATTTCAATATCCTTATGGGTTTAGCATTCACAATTATGAACCTATAACAGGCAGAGTGCACATGCCACCGCCAATTCACCAAACATTTGAAGGACATAATTTTGTGATCTGTTCATTTGTACCGCGCATGTACGATTACCACCCAGATTCAATTCCTGCACCTTATAACCATAGTAATGTTGATAGCGACGAGGTATTGTATTATGTTGACGGTGATTTTATGAGCAGAAAACATGTAGAGCGCGGCATGATTAGCTTACATCCAAAAGGCATACCACATGGTCCGCACCCAGGAACTGCCGAAAAATCTATTGGCAAAACCGAAACCAAAGAATTGGCCGTAATGATTGATCCATTTTACCCGCTAGAAATTACCCAAGCGGCCATGGATTGCGAAGATCCGCATTACTACAAATCTTGGGTGGAGTAGATTTAGATTCTAATCCACTTATATTTTTGGATTTTTATTAGTTTTCGGTTTGAACCAACGTGGCTAATTTAATTGAAGAAAAACAATTGGGTAAATAAATATGCTACTATTTCTTTTCCTTTAATGTCCAGATATTTCCAATTTCATCTTTGAACTTAATGATCCAATAATTTTTATTTTTAAATCCTGTTTTATCAAGTGTTGAACAATACCAAACTTCACTTAAAACAAAAAATAACAATCACTTGAACCTCAACTAGTCCACAAAGGCATATTTTTCAGAATTCTGAATTATATTTGCCTCTATGAATAATACGATTGAAACTGCGAGCAATGACTTCCTGCCTTTAAACGGAACTGATTATATTGAATTGTATGTGGGAAATGCCAAGCAGGCAGCCCATTTCTATAAAACAGCTTTTGGTTTTCAAAGTTTGGCCTATGCCGGACCAGAAACAGGGGTGCGTGATAGAGCTAGCTATGTTTTGGTTCAAAACAAAATGAGGTTAATGCTTACCACACCGCTGCGCTCCGATTCTGCCATTGCGGAACACCACAAAAAACATGGTGATGGCGTGAAAGTATTGGCACTAATGGTGGATGATGCCTACAAAGCGCATGAAGAAACTACCAAACGTGGCGGAATTTCTTGCATGGAACCAAAAACACTTACAGATGAAAATGGCGAAGTACGCGTCAGTGGGATCAAAACGTATGGTGAAGTGGAACACCTTTTTATTGAACGCAACAACTATAAAGGCGTATTTATGCCTGGTTTTATTAAATGGGAAAGTAATTATAATCCTGAACCAACAGGCTTGTTATATGTAGACCATTGCGTAGGAAATGTTGATTGGAACCAAATGAACCCTTGGGTGAGCTTCTATGAAAATGTGATGGGTTTCAAAAACATCCTTTCATTTGACGATAACGATATTTCCACTGAATACTCTGCTTTGATGAGCAAGGTTATGAGCAACGGAAATGGTTTTGTAAAATTCCCAATTAACGAGCCAGCAGAAGGAAAAAGAAAATCACAAGTAGAAGAATACTTAGAATTTTATGAAGGCGAAGGCACGCAACACATTGCTATTGCTACCTTAGATATTGTTTCAACTGTTAAACAATTAATGGCCAGAGGAGTTGATTTTTTAAAAGTACCTAACAGTTATTATGATGATTTGTTAGATAGAGTTGGTCCGATAGAGGAAGACATTGAGCCTTTAAAAGAATTGGGTATTTTGGTAGATAGAGACAATGAAGGATACTTGCTTCAATTGTTTACCAAACCAGTAGAAGACAGACCAACCATGTTTTATGAAATTATTCAGCGCAAAGGTGCAAAATCTTTTGGCAAAGGAAATTTCAAAGCCCTATTCGAAGCCATAGAGCGCGAACAGGCAAATCGTGGTAATTTATAGGTTAGTTTTTACACAAAGTAACAAATCAACATTTTTTTGCCACCAAGGCGCTAAGGCACCAAGTTATTTTTTTATTATTATTAAAAAAAACTCTGTGGCTCTAAAACTTGGTGGCAAGAAAAATAAAAAATCTCTATGCCTTTGAGGCTTGTTGGCAAAAATTAAAATCTTTGTGGTGAAAAACATTCAACAAAAAAAAAAGAAATACATGACAGATAATAAACTACTTCATCAATTTAAGAATATCGGAATAGCTGAGGGAATTTCATTTCTAGCTTTGATATTTATTGCCATGCCGGTTAAATATATATTGGGATTCCCGCTATTAGTTAAATATTTTGGATGGGCACATGGCGCACTATTTATAACTTATATAATCTGGTTGATTAGAGCCAGAGATGAATACAATTGGAGTTTGAAGCAAACAGCTTTAGGCTTAATAGCCGCTTTTGTGCCGTTTGGACCGTTTATATTTAACAGGCAAATACATTAAAACAATTCAATAAACATACGACCCCGTCGGGGTCGAATATTTATTAAAATTTTTGGAGATTTAAATACTCGTTTTCAGTTCCTTGATGCGTTTGATGATACTTAGGAAGAAACCAATGATCATGATAATGGTGCCGGCCCAAACGAAGTTGATCATTGGGAATACAATTGCTTTCATGATGATGAAATCGCCTGAAGTGTCTTTTTCTGAAGTGATGATGGTAATTTTCTTGGTCTCGGGATTTACTTCTACAAACCTAAATTTTAACTTGGCCTCTTCCACTAAAGCTTCATAACTGGTTGCTGAATTATCTTTAACACCATACAAAGGCATGGCATCGTAAACTTTATCTAAGGTATATACTTTTAACTCTGCACCCAATAACACCTGAAAATTTTTCATATCAATGTTATTGGCATCTGTATTTGTATTAATGCCTTGCAAAATAGCGTAACCATTATTTGTATAAATAGTATCGCCGGGTGCTACCATGTGTGTTTTTTCATTGATGTATTTTGATTCAGCTTTACCAGATGGTACTGAACTTACATAGGTAAACACATCATGTCCCCAATAGTGCTTGGTATCTGGATTTGCCACCAAACCAAACTTTGGATTTATTTGTCCGTTAGGATATAAGTTAAACTCATAATCAACCTCACCATCCTTATTTAATTTCTTATAATTTACTTGGTAATAAGTATTTACCCATTGCACCGAATCTTTCACATAGGTGATGATATAATCACCCATTTTATTGGGCTTACCACGTTCTAGGTAAATATTTTCTACATTCTCTTTGTTGTTAAATTCTGGGTTCAAAGCGGTTCCACTTTCATTGATAGAAATTACTTGTTTGTTAGCAGATGAAACCAATACACCAATTAACAAAATACCAAATCCTATGTGTGCAACACTTGCTCCTGCCAATTTAATTTTACCTTTTAGGAATGGGATCAACAAAATTAAATTGGTGGTAATTCCATAAACACCTGCAAACAATAATCCTAGGTAAAAATAATTTTTAAGGCCAAACGCATAATAAAGAACTACCGTAATAACCAATGAAATAAGTGCATACAAGCCCATCTTTTTTAAAGCTTCATTTGTATTTTTCTTGTACTTTAATAAATTGGCTACTGCTGTTAACACCCCAATTATAATAGCCATAGGCATTTGCCATTTGTTATAATGTCCAATAACATCTGCAGGTGGAGCTAGGTTGGCCGAAAACAATTTATTGAAAACAGGAATAGAGGTTGTAAGGATTACTTGAAAGGCCGAAATGACCAATACCAAACTTCCGATAAACATCCAAAATTCGCGTGTATAAATTTCCTCATCTTTGGCAGAGCGCGGCATTAATTTCCATCGCATAGCTATTAATACTATGGCCAATATTACAAACACCAAAAGGAAAACCAATAATTGTCCGCTCATACCTAAATCTGTAAATGAGTGAACAGAAGAATTACCTAAAATACCTGAGCGAGTTAAGAAAGTGGCATACAATACCAATAAAAAAGTTGCAATAATTAATCCCAACGCAACAATATAAGAATTGCCTGTTGATTTATGAATGATCATTACATGCACCCCTGCAATTAAGATTAACCAAGGTACAAGTGAAGCATTTTCTACAGGATCCCAAGCCCAATAGCCACCAAAGCTCAAGCTTTCATAAGCCCAAAATCCACCCATGATAATTCCTGCTCCTAAAACCATTACACTAATTAGGGCCCATGGCAATGCAGGTTTTAACCACTCCTTAAAATCTTTTCGCCACAAAGATGCAATAGCGTAGGCAAATGGAACTACCGTTGTGGCAAAGCCAAAGAACAAAGTTGGCGGGTGAATCACCATCCAATAGTTTTGCAACAATGGGTTCAAACCGTTACCATCTTTTACCTTACTTAAATAATCTGCAGTTTTAAAAATAGGCGCATTGGCCATCACATTTCTTAATAACTCAAACGGACTACTTCCTAATTTATAAGAGAATATTTTTACTCCCAAAAGCATGCTTGTAAGGGCAATTTGAGAAAGCATTACAACTGCCATTACTGGGTTCAACCAATTCTTAGCGGTGCGCAATAAAATTTGTCCTATAACCATTTGCCAAAAAATCCAAAGTAAAAAGCTACCCTCCTGCCCTTCCCAGAAGCAAGAAATCATAAAGTGTACAGGCAAATCTGTACTACTGTGTTGCCAGGCGTAGTGGTACTCAAAATAATGGCTATAAATTATTTTAAAGAGGGAGGCTATAATGGTTAAAACCGCCAAACTATGCAAATGAAAAGAGTATTTAGCAATTTTTGTCCAGCTTTGGTCCAAGGGATTGCGCTCGGCAAAAAAGTAACTCAAACAAGCCATTATGGAGGAAATAAAGGAAACCACAACTGCGGTATGACCCAAATTTCCCCAAAATAAATGTTCACCAATAAATGTAACAGAACTCATAAAGTATTAAATAGTTTTTTTGAAGGAGGCGTAAAATTGCGAGTAAGTAAATTGATTGTATCAGGTTTTCACCTCAGTTTCATTGTATTTACTCGGACATTTAAGTAAGATTTTGGAAGCCTCAAAATGATCTCCTTCCATTTTTCCTACAATCACAATTTTTTCTGATCTTTCAAAATCTGCGGGTTGCGGGTTGTGGTAAACAACTTTGCTTTCCTTACCCTTTTCGTCCACCATATAAAAGGAGAAGTAATTGGCATCCTTTTGTGGGTCATAATACTTTTCCTTTTCTCGGTTCAAAACGCCAACTACATGGTATTCTTTACCCGGATGATCCTGGGCTACCTCAAAATTTTCATAGGTACTTGCGTCGCCATACATGCTTGCAATGGCACCTATGGCTATAGCTATTAATATGAGCGCGATGATACTTGTCTTTTTCATGCTACGATTGATTCTCTATTTTTTTTAGTTTCAAATCCAATGAAACCAAATAACCCACAATGCCTATGAATAAAACTGTAATAACTGCAACAACTACTAAATACTTATCGGTGCTTTCGGCCGAAGGCATTTGGCTGCTGTGCTGTTGTACCTGATTGATAATAAAATATTTCATACTACAATTCTTGTTCTTTTTTTAATTCAATTTTCTTCAATCTTATTTGAATGTTAGCTATCCAAAACCCAATAATTATCCAACCTATAACGGCGGGATAAAATACCATTCTTAACCTGCTATCTAAATCGTAAGAGTTAAAACCAGGATTACCGCCATTTCCAGGATGAAGAGAAGCAGTTAATCTTGGTAAAACAAATATCAATACTATAAACATTGGTAAACAGAAAAGGTTGTAAACTGCAGAAATTCTTGCTCTTTTCTCTTCATCTTCTATTGAGCCTCTTAGCACAAAATAGGCCGCATACATTAACATACCAATGGCTGCACTGTTTAGTTTGGGGTCGTTTGTCCAATATGCTCCCCAAGTATTTTTTGCCCAAATCATTCCGGTTACAATTCCAATTGTACCATATAATAATGCCACACGAGCAAAAGATTCTGAATAAACATCATTGATCAAATCTTTACTCATCAATACTTTAACAGCATATACCGAAGATGCAATGAGCAAACTAAGCATTCCAAACCACATAGGTACGTGGTAATAAAGATTGCGAATGCTCTGGGCCAAAATAGGCAACTGGGGCACTGGTAGCAACAATCCACCTGTTAAGGCAAACAATACTAAAACAACTCCAGCTAATTTCCACCATTGAATACTTTTCATAGAAACTCCCTTAGGGATAACAATTATTTCTGCAAAAATAGCGATAATATAGTAATGATTGGGCTGAATTTTAGGATAATTTCAGTCATTTTTAACAAAAATGGAAATTCAGTTTTTATTTCACTTGTGAATCTTTTCAATTAGCTACTCTTCAAGAGTTTTGAATAAATAATTTTTTTTGGTAAGCCGCACTTTTTCTTTAGGTAGCTGTATCTCTCTAATATTAAGAGCTAAACAATTACATTTATTTTAACCAAAATTTAATAAATTTATAAATTTGATAAAAATCGCATTAAATTAGCACAATAAATAAAAGATTTACCTCTGAAAAAAACAATTTTATAAACCAAATAAAGCTTATTCATTAAACCAATTTATATGAAATACTTTTCTTTTTTAATCCTAGTTGTTTTCACTTCATTTAATGCATTCTCTCAACGAAAACCACAGCCAAAACCAGTTGTAGCAGCAGCTGCGCCAAAACCAAAAGGTCCTAGCCCTTATGTGATGAAAAAAGACTACGATAGCAGTATCACTAATTTGAGTAACCAAATGAAAGGTATTCAACAATCCATCAATTCTGTAAGAGGCGGTATTAATAGCAAGGATGCAGAGTTGAAAGACATGAATGAAA
>JBILJL010000024.1:0-15458 GCA_044377255.1 Bacteroidia bacterium | reverse complement strand
TTGATGTGAACATAGAGGATACAAATAAAACTTATAATGTATATTTAAACCTTAGGGTTGGCAACGACTATAAGTATAATAATTTTTTTGTAATGGTTCACCAAACTTCCCCATCACAAACCGTTACTAAGGAACGCAAAGAAATTGTTTTGATAGATGAAAGCGGAAATTGGCTTGGTAAGGGTTTAGGAGATTTGTATGACTTTCAAGTGCCTATTTATCCACAGTATAGGTTCAAAGAAAAGGGGATTTACCATTTTGAATTGGAGCAAAACATGCGCGAAGATACCTTAACACATCTGTACGCGGCAGGTATGCGCATTGAGGATTTTTCTATAGCAAAACAATAATAAATTTCTATTTGAACCAACGTTGCGCCATACGAATGGTATAGTTACAAAAATCTTTTAATCCCAAATCGTACATCTCATTGCCAAGGCTTATGCCTTCTGCATCTAATATTTCTTTGGTAAAATGCGATTCAAATATTTTTGCAGATACCATTGAGTCTTGGTTGCTAAAGCTGATAAGTTTGTTTAAAATTTGCATCAAATGAATGGCTGGAGTTTTTCCTCCTTTACCGGTTGATACCCCAACAAAAGCAAAAACTTTATTGTTAAATAAATCTTGAAAAGGCTTATTGGGCAAATAATGCAACATGTTTAAAATCTCTGGGGTGGTACTCCAATTATATTCAGGTGAAATCATTACCACAACATGTGCTTCATCAATGGCTTGGATCAAACCGCTTTGAAAAGGTGTTAATGCTGAAGCGTTCATGCCTCCTTGGGCCATTAATGGTATATCATAATGAATAAAATCTATGATAGTTACTTGATGCGCACTAGACAAAACTCTTTGAATAGCTTTTGCTACCCTAATGGTATTGTTATTGATTCTTGCCGAGCCCGAAATGATAGCTATTCTCATGTATGTTTTTTTAAGATTGATACTTTCTTATAAAACGATACAAATTAAAATCTGAATTGTTTAAAGCAATTTTTAAATCACTCTCTAGCAAGGGTAATTGAATATCGCGTGTGCGCAAGGCCTTTATTAACAAAAGGGCTTTTTGTGCCAAAAGATGAATTTTTTTATTGCCTTTGTTGGGTAAAGTTTCGTGTTTTAAAACTGCATTGGCTAAATCTTCTATACCTTCTTTTTGAGAGGCCACAGTTTTTATAACTGGCGCCTCCCAATTGTCTTCTGCATATTGATGGGCAAGCATGTTTAAGTTCTTTTGAAAAGTCGCAGCCCCCGGCCTATCTGCCTTATTGAGCACAAAAATATCTGCAATTTCCATTACACCACTTTTGATAGTTTGTATATCATCTCCAGCTTCTGGCACTAAAACCAAAACTGTGGTATCTGCCAATGCAGCAATTTCTACTTCACTTTGCCCCACACCTACTGTTTCAATAATTACAAAATCAAATTGAGCTGCACGCAAGGCATCACAAACTTCAAATATCTTAGGAGCTAAACCTCCCAAACTGCCGCGGCTTGCCATACTTCTTATAAACAAGTTTGGGTTCAAAAAGTGCTCACTCATTCGCAACCTATCACCCATTAAAGCGCCTTGATTAAAAGGAGAACTTGGATCAACCGCAATAATTGCTACCTTTTTATTTTGCTGCAACCAATATCCTGCAAGCGCATTGATGAGTGAGCTTTTGCCTGCCCCAGGCGGACCAGTGATGCCAATTAATGGAGTATTGGCAATAGATAAATTAGCCAATTCATTTTCATAATTGGGGGCATCATTTTCAATAGCAGAAATAAAACGGGCCAAAGCTTTTCTATTTCCGGTTTGAACCAATGACGCTAACTCAGACATATTATTTAGCAAGAGATCTTATTTACCCTATTAGCATGCCTGCCACCTTCAAAAGAGGTGGTTAAAAAAGTATGTACTATTTGTTGTGCCAACTCCAACGAAATAAAGCGAGCAGGCAAGCAAACAATGTTTGCATCGTTGTGGGTTCTTGCTAATGAACTTAGTTCATTTTCCCAACAGATTGCTGCTCTTATGCCTTGGTGCTTATTGGCTGTCATGGCTACACCATTGGCACTACCACAAATTAAAATCCCTAATTCTGTTTCTTTATTTTCTACCGAAGATGCCACCGGATGCGAGGTATCTGGATAATCCATGGAAGCGGTGCTATGGGTTCCAAAGTCTGAAACCTCATGTCCTTCTGCTGTAAGTGTTGCCTTGATTGCTTCTTTATAATCGAAGCCTGCGTGATCGCATCCTATTGCTATTTTCATGCTACGAAATTAGGCGTAGTATAGTAATAAAAAAAGTCCCCCGCTCAAATGATGAACGGAGGACTCTTTTATCTAAAATCACTTATTTCTAGCTACAACCAGTTTGGGTGCCGCAGTTCAAACACTTATAGCAAGCACCGCTGCGGATGGTAATGTGACCGCAAGTAGGACAAGCAGGACTATCTCCCATGCGCTTATTCATTTCACTCACTTGATCCATTGGCGCTGTTTCTGGCATTGCCATAGCCATTGGCTTTTGGTCTAAATCTGCTTTTACCTCTGGTCTGTGAAAACCAATTGGTGCCGCATTAACCGGTGCTATTGGAGCAGCACCTGCAGGGGCAATAACATCAACCTTTGTTTGGTGGGTAGTAGGGTTTGCCTTTTCTTTGTGTTGGTTAACTGCCAAATGACTGCGTTGAGCATCGTTTGGTGCAACTTGTACAAAGTCTTCTCTTCCCAAATATTCAAAGCCAATCATTCTAAACATGTAATCAATGATAGAAGTTGCATTTTTGATATTATCATGACCAGTTACCATACCTGCTGGTTCAAAGCGAGTGAAGGTAAACTTGTCTACGTATTCTTCTAGTGGTACACCATATTGTAATCCTAATGAAACTGCAATAGAGAAGCAGTTCATCAATGAACGAAGTGTAGCACCTTCTTTATGCAAATCAACAAATATTTCACCAATCGTTCCATCTTCGTATTCACCTGTACGAACAAAAATGGTTTGGCCGCCAACAGTTGCTTTTTGCGTAAAGCCACCGCGTTTACCTGGTAATGCTTTGCGTGCAACTACACCTGCCAACTTGTGTTTAAAAGCTGTATCATGTGTGCGGTTAAGGATAGCTGTTGCAGCTTCCAATACTTGCTCAGGAGTTAGTTCACCAACTGGTTTGTAGGCATCTTCTCCTAAAATTTGCTCTACTGCATCTTGAATATCTTCGTCTTCCTTCACATCAGATTTGGTGCTCAAAGGCTGACTCAATTTGCAACCATCACGGTATAGGGCGTTGGCTTTTAAACCAAGGCTCCAGCTTAAGTGGTAGCATTCTTTGATATCTTGTATAGTTGCTTCATTAGGCAAATTGATAGTTTTAGAAATAGCGCCACTTAAGAAAGGTTGTGCAGCAGCCATCATGCGAATATGACCTGTTGCAGCTATGTAACGTGTTCCTTTGTTACCACATTTGTTGGCACAATCAAAAACAGCCAAATGCTCATCTTTCAATAATGGAGCACCTTCTAACATCATGGTACCACAGATATAATCATTCGCCTCTTCAATCTCTGCACGCGTAAATCCTAATTTGCGCAATAAATTAAAGTTAGGGCTATTGTATTCTTCTGTTTTGAAACCTAAACGTTGCATGCAAGCTTCGCCCAGAGTCCATTGGTTAAATGCAAATCCAATTTCAAAAGCACCAGCAGCAGCTTTGTCTAATTTCTCAATTTCTTCTGCAGTAAATCCTCTAAACTTAAGCGACTCAGGATTGATGTGTGGTGCACCTTTTAAAGTTGCAGAACCAGTAGCATAGTGAATGATTGCATCAATTTCAGATTGGCTATAGCCCATGTTTTTAAGCGCTGCAGGTACACCTGTGTTGATGATTTTGAAATAACCACCACCAGATAATTTCTTGAATTTTACCAAAGCAAAATCTGGCTCAATACCTGTGGTATCGCAATCCATCACTAGACCAATTGTTCCTGTTGGCGCAATTACTGTAGCTTGAGCATTTCTATAACCATATTGCTCACCCATTTGCACCGCAAGATCCCATGAATCGCAAGCTGCCTTTAACAAATAATCTGGGCAATATTTAGGGTCAATACCGGCTGGGCGGATAGACAATCCTTCGTAAGCATCAGTAGCATTGTAGGCGGCATAACGGTGGTTTCGCATAACACGCAACATGTGTGTTTTGTTTTCTTCGTATTTAGGGAAAGCACCAAGATACTTGGCCATTTCGGCCGAAGTTTGATAAGCTACACCGTTTAATACTGCGGTTAAAGCACCACCAATGGCAAATGCTTTAGGACTATCATAAGGAATACCAGAAACCATCAATACACTGCCTAAATTAGCATAACCTAATCCAAGCGTGCGGTATTCATAACTCAATTGAGCCACTTCTTTAGAAGGGAATTGCGCCATCAATACAGAGATTTCTAGAACCATTGTCCAAAGTCTACAAGCATGCTCATAAGCTTTTACATCAAACTCAAGGGTATCTACATTAAAGAAACGCATTAAGTTTAAACTAGCTAAGTTACAAGCAGTATTATCTAAGAACATATATTCACTGCAAGGGTTAGAAGCATTGATTCTTCCACCTTCAGGGCAAGTATGCCATTCATTGATAGTAGTATCGTATTGCACACCAGGATCTGCACAAGCCCAGGCTGCATCTGCTATCATTTCCCACAAATCTTCCGCCGAAACAGAACTCATCACTCTGCCATCGGTACGCGCTCTTAAATCCCAATCAGCACCTTTTTCAAGGGCTAAAAAGAACTCATGAGGAATACGCACAGAGTTGTTACTATTTTGACCAGAAACCGTAGCATAAGCTTCGCCTTCATAATCGCTAGGATAGCCAGCAGCTATTAATGCAGCTACTTTCTTTTCCTCATTTTTCTTCCAATTGATAAATTCAATTATTTCTGGGTGATCCAAATCCAAGCAAACCATTTTGGCTGCTCTACGAGTGGTTCCACCAGATTTGATGGCACCAGCTGCGCGATCACCTATTTTTAAGAAACTCATTAAGCCAGAAGAAGTACCTCCACCAGAAAGTTTTTCTTTGGCACCTCTAATTTGAGAAAAGTTGGTACCTACCCCTGAACCATATTTAAAAATACGTGCCTCACGTACCCATAAATCCATGATACCACCATCGTTCACTAAATCGTCGGAAACCGATAAAATGAAACAGGCATGAGGTTGAGGGCGCTCGTAAGCTGAAGTAGATTTCTCTAATTCACCTGTTTTAGGATTCACAAAATAATGTCCTTGTGGACCACCAGTAATTCCATAAGAACTATGCAGACCTGTATTGAACCATTGTGGCGAATTTGGAGCAGCATATTGTCCAACAATCATGAAGGCCATTTCATCATAGAAAACTTGTGCATCTTCTTTGCTATCAAAATAACCATAGTCTTCACCCCATTTCATCCAACAATGAGCCATTCTATGCGCAACTTGTTTGATACTGGTTTCTCTTCCAGTTGTTCCGTCTGCATGAGGCACACCCGCCTTACGGAAATATTTTTGAGCCAAAACGTCTGTGGCAACTTGGCTCCAGAAATTTGGTACTTCCACATTGTTCATTTCAAAAACCACACTGCCATTTGGGTTTTTAATGATGGATGTGCGATAGTCATAAGTAAACATATCGTATGCACTTACTCCTTCTTTGGTAAAATGGCGCTCAATCCGGAGGCCTTTTTGTTCGTTGTTCTTTTTGTTGCGGGTCATGGTGGTTATCAAGTATTTTTTTTCTATATATTAATTTATTTCGGTTTGTCTTTATTTTTAGTCTGTTTCAGAAATTAACTCAGTGTTATGTTAGTTTTATCAATTTCTTCACTTCAGGCTTATTAACTCTATTTACTAATTTTTGTTTTAAAAATATCCCTCAAAAAATTTGGGGGGTTTTTAATCCAAAAGTCTACTATCTGAAACGTTATTTCAAAAATCAATTTCAACATCACTCCCTGTTGATTTCTTTTTTACCTTGTTAGTACTATGGTTCGGGTGTTCATAACAATAGTTATTCACAGAACACCCCCTGCTACTTGTGGTTTTGCAGGAGTTAACAATTTCTTAATTATCAATAGGTTGTATCCTAATGAATACACTTTGCCCAATTTTTGGAACTGGGTGTTTTTTTTACTTGCAATTATCAAAAAAAAAATGATTGCAAATCTGTTTGGACTAAAAGTAAGTTTTTTGAATAAAAAGGCTTTTATTTGCTTTATACAATTTTTTGACCCCAGTGAAGACTAGCTTTTATAACACATTAACAAATCAAACCCAAGAGGGCATTAAACAGCTTGCGGTGTTGATTGATCCAGATAGTCTGCATAATGAGGAAGCCCTGCTTTCCCTTGTTCATTTATGTAATGAGCAACAAGTTGATTTAATATTGGTTGGCGGAAGTTTAATTACCAATGGTTTTTGGGACCGCTGCATAGAGTTGATTAAGGCAAACACGAAAATACCTTTGGTATTATTTCCTGGCAACATCATGCAAACGCACAAAGCCGCAGATGCTATCCTTTTCTTGAGTATGATCAGCGGTCGAAACCCAGATTTATTAATTGGAAAACATGTACTAGCCGCTCCATTGCTAAAAAAATCTGGCATCGAGGTTGTTCCTACGGGTTATATGATTGTAGATGGTGGCAATATTACTAGCGTCATGTATATGAGTAACACAACGCCATTGCCATCCGATAAAAATAATATTGCTGCCTGCACAGCACTTGCTGGCGAAATGTTAGGTTTAAAGGTTATTTATATGGACGCAGGTAGTGGTGCCAAAAACCCAATTTCTGCCTCCATGATCGCGGAAGTTAAATCACAAATAAATGGTCCGCTCTTTATTGGTGGCGGAATAAGAACGCCACAACAGGCCATTGATGCTTGTAATGCCGGTGCAGATATTGTGGTGGTAGGAAATGCCATTGAAAAAGATCCTAATTTGGTTCGAATATTAGTAACCGCAGTGCATTCTTTGAACGCCTAATTTTTAGGTTCAAGAAAACCTTTTTTCTATTTTATAGTTATAGTATTCATGGCCATTAAAAATATTATTTTTGATTTAGGAGGAGTTGTTTTGAACCTAGACCAAGAAAAAACCCTCAGGGCTTTTAAAAGGTTAGGAGCAAACCTGGAAGAGTTAAACCTTGAAAATTCAATCTTTTTAGATTTCGAAACAGGCAAGGTGGATGAAAACTACTTTCTTCAAAGCATTTTTACACTTTTAAAAGGAAATGCCAGCAAAGAACAAATTACACAAGCTTGGAATAGCATGTTATTAGAATTGCCAGCGCATAGGGTCGAAATCATCAAACAACTCAAATCAAAATACAGATTATTTTTATTAAGTAATACCAATAGCATTCATATCAACGCTGTATTTGAAGAGCATGGCAAAACTGTTTTTGAAGAACTATTCGAAAAAATTTACCTATCGCATGAAATTGGTATTCGCAAACCAGATGTGGCCTGCTATGAATATGTGTTAAGAGATGCCAATCTTAAAGGCTCTGAAACAGTTTTTGTAGATGATAACAGGCTGAACCTAAAGGGAGCTGAAAGTGCCGGAATCAATACCATTTGGGCCAAAGAACCTGTTGATTTGTGGTTTATTGACACACTTAAAAAAACAGATGTACTAAAGGTGAACTAACCTAAACTCAAGCTTTTTTACCAAAGACCCATACGACTCTTCTAAGTTGGCAGCAACCCTACTTACATCTAAAAATTCTTGAAAGAGGTCGATTAACAAGATATCGAAAACAGAACTTTCTACAAACTTAATTTCCTTTCCAAAGCCGCACACACAAAGGGCGTTGGTTTTGCGTAAGAAACGTTTTATGTGGCGAATATCTGTATTGAGTGTTTGGCAACTACCAAAATGAATGATCCTATTTTTACAAGAATCGCCCAGCATTTCTGCCAATTCATCTAAAGTTACAGGTTTTTTATCAATAAGAATTTGTTGTGGTTTTCCATGAAATGCTAGATACAAAATGGAGTAACGCTGGTATCTTTTTAGTTGCCATTGCTTAAGATAATAGGCCAAATTTTCGCGCGTACCACAATGCCTATGAATAAAGTTGATATTCCTATTTTGCTTTAAAAACAACAAAGCTGCCTCAATACTGGTTTGCTTGGTTAAATTCCTACTCCAGTCACCTTCTAGGCAAAAAACTTCCTTCTGATATTCCTTGGCTATTTTCATTTTTTGGTTCGAACCAAAACAAAATTACTTATAGTTGCAAGGTAAGAATTTAAAAGCTAAACAATCCCAATTTCGTTTATTAAAAAACAAATTTCTTCTCTACCCAAACAAAAAATGCAGCATCTCTTCTAATTTGGCTACTTCCACTATTTTTAGGCCAATTTTAGCTTTTGGCAGTTTGTTAAATTTCGACAGGTAAACAGTTTTGAAACCCAATTTTTCGGCTTCGGAGATGCGTTGTTCTATCCTGCTTACTGCCCTAATTTCTCCGCTTAATCCCAACTCTCCCACAAAACAAATTTTATTGTCTATTGGCGCATTTTCATAGCTCGAAACAATGGAGGCAACAATACTTAAATCAATACCCGGGTCTTCCACTCTTAAACCTCCAGCAATGTTTACAAACACATCTTGCATGCCCATTCGAAGACCACACTTCTTTTCTAAAATGGCCAACAACATGTTTAATCTTTTGCCGTCGTAGCCATTTGAGTTTCTCTGGGGAGTGCCATATACAGCAGCACTTACAAGCGCTTGTGTTTCTATGAGCAACGGGCGCATGCCTTCTAAAGTGGCCGCAATAGAAACTCCACTCAATGCTTCATCTCTCTGCGAAATCAAAATCTCTGAAGGATTACTCACCTCGCGTAAGCCGCCACTTTGCATTTCATAAATGCCAATTTCATTGGTTGATCCAAACCTATTTTTAGTACTGCGCAAAATACGGTAAACATGGTGTCTATCTCCTTCAAATTGAAGCACCGTATCAACCATGTGCTCTAGTAATTTTGGTCCTGCCAAGGTGCCATCTTTGGTGATGTGCCCGATTAAAAATACGGGTGTACCTGTTTCTTTGGCAAACCTAATCATATCGCCAGCGGTTTCCTTTATTTGAGAAATACTGCCAGGAGTGCTGTCTATAATATCCGATTGAAGAGTTTGAATAGAATCTACCACAACCAAATCTGGTTGCAATTCTTTGAAGGCTTTTCCAATTCGTTGGGTAGAAGTTTCGGTAAACAAAAAACAATCAGGATTGGCAAAAGGAATGCGATCGGCACGCATTTTAATTTGAGTTTCACTTTCCTCACCACTAATATAGAGCACTTTCATACCCTTAAATTGTAAGGCAACTTGCAGCAACAAGGTAGATTTACCAATGCCTGGTTCTCCACCTATTAAAACAACACTTCCGGGAACAATGCCCCCGCCTAAAACGCGCGATAATTCTTGGTCTTGGATAGGAATACGGTATTCATCGCCATTTTGTACCTCGTTGATTAAAATTGGCTTACGTGAAGTAACAATCCCTTCTTTTTTCCAAGTACTTTTGAAGTCTTCTTTTTCTTTGTGAACAACTTCCTCAACATAGGTGTTCCATTCGCCGCAAGCAGCACATTTACCAACCCATTTGGCGGAAGTAGCGCCGCAATTTTTGCAAAAAAAAGTTGAATGCGTTTTTGCCATTTTCAAATATCTATTATTTGGCTAATATAAATCAGATAAAGGGGAATAAAAAAACAGGATAAAATGCTTTATTTGCATACGCGTGAGTGAACTAGAACAAATTAAAGCACCAATAGCCAAAGAACTAGATTTGTTTGAAAGCAAATTTAGGGAAGCCATGAAAAGTAGTGTTCCACTTTTGGATACTATTATGTCGTACATAATAAAACGAAAGGGCAAGCAAATAAGACCCATTTTTGTGTTTTTTAGTGCAAAACTTTTCAATGGAATTTCTGAAACAACACACAGAGGAGCAAGCCTTGTGGAGTTGTTGCATACGGCCACTTTGGTACATGATGATGTGGTAGATGATAGCGATGAACGACGGGGCTTCTTTTCAATTAATGCCCTCTGGAAAAATAAAATTGCCGTATTGGTAGGCGATTATTTATTGAGTCGCGGACTCTTGCTCTCGGTTCAAAACAAAGATTATAATCTGCTAGAAATAGTGAGCAATGCTGTGAAGGAAATGAGTGAAGGAGAATTGCTCCAAATAGAAAAAACGCGTAACCTAAATTTATCAGAGGAGGTGTATTACGACATTATCCGTAAAAAAACAGCCTCTTTGATTGCCTCTTGTTGTGCAATTGGCGCAGCTTCTGCAGGCGCTACCCAAGAGCAAATTGAACAAATGCGTTTGTTTGGCGAAAAAATTGGCATGGCTTTTCAAATGAAAGATGATTTGATGGATTATGGCGATGAAGATATTGGCAAACCTCGTGGCATAGATTTAAAAGAAAAGAAACTCACTTTACCAATTATCTATACCTTAAACCAAGCTGAACCTGCCGTTAAAAGAAAAATAATCAATACCATTAAAAATCACCACAACAACAAAAGCAAAGTGGCAGAAGTGGTAGATTATGTGAATGCACACAATGGTATTGCCTATACCAAACAAACCATGAATAAGTTTAAAGAAGAGGCACTAGCTATTATTGATCAATTGCCAGAATCTGAAGTAAAACCTAACGTTCGCAGGTTAGTTGAATTTATTATAGACAGAAATCATTAGGTATAAAAAAAGCCTCTTACTTTTTGGTAAGAGGCTTTATTGTTTTGATGACTACTTAATCTTTTATAAAGGTTCTAGCACTTGTTTTATCTCCAGCTTTCACTTTTAAAATATACATTCCTGCAGGTAAAGCAGAAATAGTTAACTCACGTTGTTGACCCGAACCGCTGATTGAATAAGTTTCTTTTGATACTTGCTGACCCAAAATAGTAAAAATCATAACTTCAAGTTCGGCAGAATTTTTAGTATCTGTTCTAAGCGAAAGTTTATCGTAAACAGGATTTGGATAAATAGTTAAATTAAATTCGCCATTGTTTTGGTTCAAACCGGTACTCACCAAATTTACAGAAAGTGATTTTTTATCTCCTGCACAACCTCCAGAGGAAGTTTCTTGAACATTAACAACTGCAGAAACTCCTGTACCCATTTTTAAACTAACATCTTTGGTGCCAGCACCTGTTATAATAGTTGCTCCTACGGGTGTCCAAGTAAAAATAGATCCCGTTAAGCCCGGAACTATTGAGAATGCTGCTGTATCTCCTTTTATGGCCCAAGTTGTTCCTGTGATAGGCGATGTATTAGGTTTCGCTAATTTATTAATGACCAAAGAATCAGAAAAGCTAAAACAAACTTTATCATTAATGCTAACTTTAAATTTTCCTGCATCGTTATAATTTAATGTTTTTGCTGTGGCTCCTTTAAACAAGGTATCATTGATATACCATTGGTTATTGTTTGCAGAACTTGAGGTTAAATTGAAAGCGCCACCTTCACAGAAATTATTCCCAGATAAATCCTTTGTTATGGTAGGTATCGCCGGGCTAATACCAGTTTGAATAAACAAGGTTGGCGAACTGGCGGTGCAGCCTGCTGATCCTAATAATTTAACATAAAATTTAGCCTCATCTTTAACTTTAAAACTTGTAAGTGAAGTAGAAAAAACCAAATTATCTTTATACCAAATAAATCCTGTTGTGGCATCAGTACTTATTACAGTACTATCTCCATTACATAGGTTCAAACCGTTACTAGAACTGATACTTGGCGCAATTGGCGAAGGTAAAACATTGATATACCCAACCCTTGTAATACTGTCTTTTCCATTGATATTACTTACAGCCAAAGCAATGGTTTTAGTACCCGGTGTTAAGAATTTTACCTTAGGGTTTCGGATGTTTGCAGTTAACGTATCTGCATCTGTAAAATACCAATTCCATTTATCGGGTTTGTTTAAACTCGAATCTAATAATTGTAGCTCATCACCTACACAAACTGTTTTTAAAATTGAGTAAAAATTAGCCGTTGGGGCATTTGGCGTTGCGGTAATTTTAACATTATCAATATACATGATATTGCCACCAGCAGATTTTTGTTCGAACCTAATTCTTACATTATGAAAACCAACATAAGGAGTTAAGTTTAAACTAAAGCAACTTGCGCCAACACCTCCACCACACCAATCAGCAGCCTTTGAAGGAATGAACCTATTTGAACTTGCAAAATTGGTATCTAAGGCAGTGGCAAAATTACCTTTTCCGTTTTCACCAAATCCTGCAATTTTTGTATAGGAGGTGCCACAATTTGTACTAATATAAATAATCAATGAGTCTGAAGCTGTTTTATCATACCTGGTATAAGCATGTTGAAACTCCAACAAAGCATTTTGATAACCCCTTAAATCTAATACAGGTGATACCAATCTATCCAAATAATTAACAGTTGGATAATCAAAGTTATTGATTCCGTAAGCGGTATTTCCTGGCGTAGTTCCAGCAACATTGTACAATCTCCAAGTACTATCGTTGTTGGGATTTTCAATGCTCCAAAAATTCTTGGTCAATGAAGTAGGTTCAAAGGTTTCATTCAAAGGCAAGGTCATTCCTCCTACTGTTATGTAATCATCTTTATAAACAGAATCGTAACCCGTGGTAGAACTAATTCTTAAAGCAACAGGGTAAACGCCAGGGATTGCATAGGTAATGCTTGGGTTCAAGGCTGTGCTAGTTGATGGTGTTCCACCTGGAAAATACCACATTCTGCTGGTTGCTCCAGATGATTGATCTGTAAATACAGTAGCTTTTGCTGTACAAATTACTTGATTAACAGTTGTAAATGCAGCCGATGGTTTTGGTGTGATCCCAGAAATGATTAAAGCATATTCTTGTGTACTACCAACCAAAGATCCTTTTTTACTTATTGTAATGGTGTATGTGCCTGCGGTTGGCAAAGCAATATGAACTTGCTCTACATTGTCTAATGTATTATCACCAGTTGTAGCTGCTGCAGAAGGGTTGGTTCGGTTCAAAACGTATGGAGAAAAAATTTGGTTATCTGAGTTTCTTTTTACCCTGATATCTAAATCATTTACCAGCATTTTTGTAGTAGGGTTCAATGATGGACTTGGCGATGAACCTGGTCTATCTGTCCAGCATATGGTTGCACGTAAGGGGGAAGTTCCATCTGAGAAAAATGTATAGTTATAAGTGCTAATATTGTTTAAGGTATTTTGTAAAATGAGATTTTTTGAAGTATCGGAAATGGTTGTTACTGCTTTTGCCGTATTCATTAAACCCCAACCAAAAGTATAATCTGGTCCTACCGAAGTACCAGCCTCATCTGCTGTGTGAATGATTAAACCTTTGAGGGTGGAGGCCCGCATAAAATTACCTTTTAGGTTATTATAATGTTGTTGAACCAACAATGCCGAACCACTTGCATTTGGCGTTGCCATTGAGGTTCCATTAAAAGTACTGTAGGCAACATTTGTGGTGGAGATTGGCGAATAAACAGCAACGCCATTGGCTACCACATCTGGTTTTATTCTACCATCATCTGTTGGTCCCCAGCCACTAAAGCTACTCATCACAACATTATTGGGATTTTGCCAACCGGTGGTAATTTTATTTACAGCTCCAACCGTTAAAACATTTTTAGCATTTCCTGGGCCACCACTGATACAATTATAAGGGCCAACAATACTTGGCGGATTGTTATTATTTCCCAATACCCAATTTCCGTTTAAATCTCTAATATAAAAACTAGAAGGAATAGTTCCAGGCTCGCCTCTGTCATTTCCAGCTGCAACAAAAGGTAAATAATTAGGGTAATTTAAAATGATTTGATCCCATTGTGCGCTGATATTATCATAAAATCCGTACTTATAATCTTCGGTGGTACTAACACTTGGATCACCCCAAAACTCCCATCTTGCAGCGCTACTATTATATTGCCAGCCAGAAATTTGAGAATAAGAGTGATTGGATACTAAAAGGCCTGCTCCTGCAGCTGAGCTCATTTCTGAATTATCATTGTTCCAATCATGACATTTTATAGGTGCTTGGAAACTCATACCTTTTGCATTTGCCATAACGCCACCAGCACTCATGGTACCCGCCACGTGCGTAGCATGATCGCTCAAACTACTAGCACCATCAGTTTGGGTAGCTCTACTTTGAAACTCTTGGTGTGAAACCCTTACGGCACCGCCATCCCAAACGCCCATTCTGTTGGTCATGCCAGCTCCCGAGAGGTTCAAGCCCAATGAGCCAGCAGGCCAAATTTTATTGGTAGATATTGTTTTTGCAGCGTCAAGATTATTGCTGGTTTGCACATAAATTGGCATTCCAGTTGGAGAAATACCAACCATTTCGCGGATAGTACCATTGGCAAACTCAACCCTAGCGGGGTAATTCAAAGTAGCGGCTTTTTCAACCAAAACTTTTTGTTGAATGGAAAAATTCTCTTTGAAAATTAACTCAAGTTCTGCCGGATTTTTTGCAGACAAGGGATCTCTTAATTGTTGGGCAAAAGTTACTTGGGCAACAAGCAACAAGACGATTATTTGTAAACTATTTTTATACATACTTCTTAATTTTTTACATTTTTAGAATGGGCTACTTCACCAATTAAATTGGCATTCACAATTACTTTTTGATTGTTATAGTAAATATCACCAACATAAATCAATTCATATTTTCCATCAGCTAAACAATTGATGCGCAAAGTTCCCTTCGATTTTTCGGTGCTAACAAAAGTTTTATTTAAACGATTATCAATGAGTATTGCTTTGAATTGATTCTGCTTGAGCAGGGTAGCACATTTTAAGTTTTTTGCAGAGATTCCGGTTATTTCAAATAAATAACCGTTGGAGGAAGCCAAGGCCACATTTATTTTGCCATTAACCGCATCAAAATTACTTTTTTGATGGTATTCAAACTTGCGCATTTGTGCCGCATTGCGCACTTTAAGGCTTACCTGTTCTCTCTGGGCAAACAAGCAGATTGGCAAAAAGCCAAAAATAATAAATAATTGATGCTTCAAACTCATGGTAAAGGCCTACTAATTTAGCTATTTGTTTCAAAAATACGCTAAATCAACTAAAAGCCAATTTCATTATTCAATATGGAGTAGTTACTTTGCATAAAAATTAAACCGTGATTAAGCATATTCCCAATACCATTACCGCTGCAAATCTATTTATGGGTTGCCTTTCCATTGTTGCAACATTTGACGGAAACCTGACTGGAGCCTCTTATTTTATTATGGCTGCTGCAGTATTAGATTTTTTTGATGGATTTGCCGCTCGATTATTAAATGTGCACAGCGAAATAGGCAAGCAATTAGATTCTTTAGCTGATGTGGTAAGTTTTGGTGTGGCACCAGGATTTATTTTTTATGCCATC
>JBILJL010000257.1:0-3880 GCA_044377255.1 Bacteroidia bacterium | reverse complement strand
GGCTCGCAGAACTATGGAAAACAATTAGTATGGATTGGCATTTCTTCTTTTTTAGGTTTAATGATTCTGCTCATTGACGAAAAGTTTTTTTATGCTTTCGCCTACCCCATTTTTGGGATAACTATCGCATTACTCGTATTGGTGCTAGTAGCAGGAACCACTGTAAAAGGTTCATCTTCTTGGATTGAAATTGGCAGCTTTAGAATACAACCAGCAGAATTTGCGAAGTTTGGAACAGCCCTAGCTTTGGCAAAATTCTTAAGTGGCTATAATGTAAACTTTGAAAAAGATAGGAAGATTCAGCTCATTAGTGCCGGAATTATTATACTTCCCATGATCATTATTTTATTACAAAATGAAACAGGCTCTACGCTAGTTTTTACTTCTTTTATACTAGTTTTATTTAGAGAAGGCTTGCCGGGATGGATTTTATTTGCAGGTTTTATGTTAGTTATTTTGGCCATATTAGCCTTATTAATGCCACCAATTTACATCATGGTTGGCTTGGTATTTTTGGCAATTGTTTTCCTATTGGTGTTGCGCAGAACAAGCTTATTAATTTGGATAACTGTTGGAGTGCTAATACTTTCTTGCACGATGGTAAGCAGTATCAACTATGTATTTGAAAATGTAATGCAAGCGCATCAACGCACTAGGATCAATGTATTACTTGGAAAACAAGTAGATATAAAAGGAGCGGGTTATAACGTGCAACAGTCCAAAATTGCCATTGGTAGTGGAGGCTTTTGGGGAAAGGGATTTTTACAAGGTACCCAAAATAAATTTAGGTTTGTGCCAGAGCAAAGTACCGATTTCATCTTTTGCACTATAGGCGAAGAATACGGATTTTTTGGTTCATTCATTTTTGTATTCTTGTATATATTTCTGCTTTACCGGCTGCTGATGATGGCAGAACGGCAACGACAAAAATTTAATAGGGTTTATGGATACAGTGTGGTTTGCATTTTATTCTTCCACTTTGTTCTTAATGTTGGCATGACCTTAGGTTTGATGCCTGTTATTGGGATTCCGTTACCTTTTATTAGTTATGGGGGTTCGGCCTTATTGAGTTTTACCGTTTTGCTTTTCATTTTTATTCGCTTAGATGCCAATAGGGTAAATGAATTGCGTGGGGCTTTTGATTAGTTAATCAATATATTTCTTCAATAGTTTTAAAAACTCTTCTCTAGGGATTTCTTTTGCACCTAGGCTAATTAAATGATTGGTAGATTGTTGGCAATCTATTAGCTCAATACCTTCTTGCAGGCAATGCAAGCAAAAGTAAATGAGGGCAGCTTTGCTCGCATTACTTACAATACTAAACATGCTTTCGCCATAAAACACCTTGCCCAATTGAACACCATAAAATCCGCCAACCAAAAACTCATTTTTATACACCTCAATTGAATGGGCAAAACCAAGTTCGAATAAGTTACAATAAGCAGTTACAATTTCATCGCTAATCCAAGTTCCTTCTTGGCTCCTAATATCCTTGCAAGTTTGAATCACCCTTTCAAAATCATGGTCGATCCTAAAGCTAAACTCCCCTTTTTTCAAGATTTGTTTCATGCTTTTGCTGACCTTAATTTCCTTAGGGAACAATACCAAACGAGGATCTGGGCACCACCAAAGAATGGGGTCTTCTTCATTGAACCAAGGGAAAGCACCAATATGATAAGCTTGTAAAAGTGTATCAGGCTCTAAGTCTCCACCTACTGCTAATAGTCCATCTGCATCGGTTTGACTAGGATCAGGAAATTGCTTATCGAAAATAAAATTCATAGCAAGAAAGCTACTTATATTTTATCTAATAAAGCGGCTAATTCTTGGTCTTTATTTGTTACAATATTTCCAGCATCATGTGTGCAAAGTTTCACCTCCACTTTATTATAAATATTTGTCCATTCTGGATGGTGATTCAATTTTTCAATAGCAAATCCCGCTTTCACCATCCAGGCCAAAGCTTCGGGAAAATCTTTAAATTGGAAGGTTTTGCAAAGCTTACCTTCTACTGTGATCCATTGGTTCATTTTGTTTCTATTATTTTCTCAAAAATATCCTAATATATTTCAATTAGCTAATAGATTTATATTTGATCTTTTGGGTCATGTGTTTTTAGAATGACAATTTACCTGTAAACATGCGAATCTGATGGGTTTATAACTAAATTAACTAGCTAATTTCACTATAAAAAAACTCCCCTTAGATTTTGCAACCTAAGGGGAGTTAATATAATTAGGAAAATACTAGTTAATTGTGAAACGCTTAGTAGCAGTTGCACCATCGCTAGTTTTAACGTTCATGATATAAACACCAGGGTTAAAACCATTGGTATTTAAAGTATAATTATGAGCATTAACACCATTCAAATTAACAACCTCACGACCCATTATATCGTATACTGCTAAAGTATTGATAGGCGCTTTGCTATTGTCCATGTTTACTTTAACATAATCATTTGCAGGGTTAGGGTAAACTGTTACAAATAAGTTAAGATCTGCTTCTTTGATACCCACAGGCATTTTCTTAGTTAGAACAACAGTGTTGGTTGTAGTCGAATTCAACATATAAACTGGGTTACTAGCAACAACTCTCCATTTAAGAGTAACAGATTGACCAGCACCAACACCTAAGCTAGTTAATAAACCATAAATAGCAGATTGAGGTGCAATTACTGAAGTACTGTCCATAAGTGGGAAAGAGAAAACTGGTGCTTTAAAGTTACCAGTATCTAATTGGAATAAATAAGTAGTAGATCCTGGCTTAGCCATTGCTACATGTGATTTACCCCATGTTGCAGTAAAAAACAATGAAGCACTGTCATAAATATCTAAAGCTGCATTGTTAGCTGGTGAAAGTAATGAGAATGCATTCAAAGTTACTGGACCAGTTAAATCAAATTGTTGAGCAATACGAGGCGCAACATATCTAACAACGGTATCGCAATAAGCTTTGCCTTTTGCAACAGACATATTTGGATTTGTAAGCAAAGACAATGAATCTGCTAAACGTCCGTTTGTTGGCAAGAAACCAAAGAAAGGAGCTGATAATGGAGAACCTTGGTAAGGAACTGCAGTAGTAGCAATCATTACTGGTGAACTCCACCATTCCCAAGGAGCATTTTCTAATGAGAAAGAAGACTCAAAACCAAACATGTTGTTTTCTGCATTTGGCACCATCATGGCACGCTTGCTAATTGCATCTGAATAACCAATAGCATTCAATTTGTTGTTGATACCCATTTTGTTTGCTTTAGGAATAACATCACCTGCACCACTTGCATTAGGAATAACAGTAATACCAGTTGTTGGCACAACAACGTTACCGGTATTGTAAGGTGCAAAAGGGTCTTTTGTGCAATGTAAGCTAACTATAGGTAAACTACTAGGTTTCATCCAAGCTGTATCACCCATAGCACCACCATAATTGAATACCATATCAAAATCACTAGAAACACTTGCATCAGCACCATAATTCAAAGGAGCGAATCCACCCAGGCCAGTCCAATCGCCTAATGTATCCATGCTAACCATTGGACTTAAATTTCCGCGTAAAAACTTCAAATTCGACTCTATGTCGGCTCTGCTATTCACTGTTGCTCCCGCAAGTGAAATATAGCCACCAGTACCCTGACCACCTAAAATAATTCTTGAAGTGTCAATTTTGTAGGTACTAGCATTTACTCTTAAATAACGAACTGCATTACGTGCATCTTGCAATCCTCTAAAAGTAGCTTTTAATAATTGTTCTCTTGCATCTGCTTGAACGGTTGAAGCAGCGTTCCATCCAGAACGATAGTCAATTGCAGCCACAACATAACCTCTTTTAGCAAAACTGTTTGCTAATTCAACTATTGCACTGTCATTTCTATTTCCAGTAG
>JBILJL010000256.1:0-3883 GCA_044377255.1 Bacteroidia bacterium | reverse complement strand
CAAATCCTTCTAAACTTTTATACTTATCGGCGCTGCCTGCCTTTCCTAGTTTAATTTCAATAGGTTCAGCCTCAAAAATTGCCCTGTAAATATTGGCATCTCTGTCTTTTAACTCTGCAATGGCTCCTCCTAAATCGTTGATTTTTTTATTGAGGTACCTTATTTGAATTTTATATTGTTCGTTCTCTCGCTTAAGTACTCTCTCTTTTGGCGAATCAATAAAGCTGTATGCCACAAATACCATGATACCGCCAGCAACTGCTGAGGCCGACAAAAATCCAAATACCCTCAACACAATAGACCAAATACTGGTACCTACTTTCTCAAAGTCGAGTTTATGCGGATTATAAAAGTATTTTATTTTTGCCAAGGTTTTGCTTTTTTCTATTCCCCAAAATCATTCTATTTGTAGACGATTAAAGGATATTTTTTCTTTTTTATCTTAATTGCAAAAGAAAGCGAAAATAAGTTATTCCACCTAGAAGCAGAAATATTAATTTAACATACTGATTGTCAATGTCAAACTCAAGTCAAATCCGCAAACAATTCCTAGATTTTTTTGAAAGTAAAGGTCATAAAATTGTTCCTTCTGCTCCAATAGTTGTTAAAAATGACCCAACACTCATGTTTACCAATGCCGGTATGAACCAATTTAAGGACTGGTTTTTGGGAAACGAAGAACCAAAATACAAACGTGTGGCCGATACGCAAAAATGTTTGCGAGTAAGTGGCAAGCACAATGATTTGGAAGAAGTAGGTGTAGATACTTACCACCACACCATGTTTGAAATGTTGGGCAATTGGAGCTTTGGCGATTACTTTAAAAAAGAGGCCATTGAATGGGCTTGGGAGCTTTTAACAGAGGTTTACAAGTTACCTAAAGACCGCCTGTATGTAACCGTTTTTGAAGGTGATGCAAAAGAAAAGCTGGCATTCGACCAAGAGGCATTTGATAATTGGAAGCTTTGGATCGACCCAAACCGTATTTTAAATGGCAACAAGAAGGATAATTTTTGGGAAATGGGCGATACTGGTCCGTGTGGACCTTGCACTGAAATTCACATTGATTTGCGTTCTGATTCAGAAAGAGCGGCCGTTGCTGGGAGTACTTTGGTAAACAATGATCATTCGCAGGTGATAGAAATTTGGAACAATGTGTTCATGGAATTTAACCGCAAAGCAGATGGAAGCCTAGAGAAATTGCCTGCCCAGCATGTTGATACCGGAATGGGTTTTGAGCGTTTGTGCCGCGCCATTGAAGCCAAAAATTCAAATTACGATACAGATGTTTTTCAACCTTATATTCAGTTTTTAGCCACTAAAACGGGCAAAGAATTTGGGCGGTCTGAACCAATTGATATTGCCATGCGCGTTTTAGCAGATCATATACGTACCATTACTTTTGCTATACTAGACGGACAATTGCCATCAAACACAGGAGCAGGTTATGTAATCCGCAGGATTTTGCGCAGGGCGGTTAGGTATTATTATTCATTTTTGGATACCCGCGAACCCCTGTTGTATTTAATGGTGCCAATTGTTGGCGATTCATTTGCGGATATTTTTCCAGAGGTAAAACAGAAACAAGATTTTATCATTCAGGTGGTGAAGGAAGAGGAATTGGGCTTTTTGCGTACGCTTGAAAATGGGATCAAACGGATAGAAAGAATTACTGGAGATATTAATGGTGAAGAAGCTTTTGAGTTATTTGACACTTATGGTTTTCCCATAGATTTAACTCAATTGATTGCAAGAGAAAGAGGTTCAAGTGTTGACTTAACCGGCTTTGAAAAGAACTTACAGTTGCAGAAAGAACGTTCGCGCAAAGCTACTGCCTTGGAAACGGATGATTGGATGGTATTGGAGGAAAATGACCAAATTCAATTTATTGGTTATGATCATTTATTGGCAGATGTAAAGATTATGCGATACCGCAAAATCAAAAACAAAGGCAAGGAGCAGTTTCAATTGGTGTTTAACCAAACGCCATTTTATGCAGAGAGTGGCGGACAAGTTGGTGATGTAGGCTTGATAGAAAGTGCCAACGAGCGCATACAAATTTTGGATACTCAAAAGGAAAACAATTTAATTGTTCATATAGTGGCTCAGTTACCTGAGAATCCAAGTACAGTTTTTGTGGCTAAAGTAAATGCAACAAACAGAAAGTTAATAGAATCAAATCACTCTGCTACGCATCTGTTGCATGCTGCATTGAGGAGTGTTTTAGGGACCCATGTAGAGCAAAAAGGTAGTTTGGTAAACAGTGAGTATTTGCGTTTCGATTTTTCTCATTTTAAAGCAATGAGCGATGAAGAAATTAAAACTGTTGAAGCCATTGTGAACCAAAAAATACGCGAGAATATAACTTTAAATGAAAGAAGGAATGTACCCATTGAGGAAGCCAAGCAAATGGGCGCAATGGCGTTATTTGGCGAAAAATATGGCGATTCGGTTCGAGTAATAACCTTTGATGAAAATTATAGCAGAGAGCTTTGTGGTGGAACTCATGTGAAGGCAACAGGCGAAATTGGTTTGTTTAAGTTTAGCTCTGAGGGTGCAGTGGCTGCAGGAGTGAGGAGGGTGGAGGCCATTACCTCAAATGCTGCTGAAGCGTTTGTAAACCATCAAGAAAAAATATTGGTTCAGCTCAATGATTTGTTAAAAGCCAAAGATTTGGTGAAGTCGGTTGAACAATTGTTAGAAGAAAAACAGCTCTTACAAAGGAAGTTAGAGGTTTTTGAAAACGAAAAAACTGCCTTATTAAAAAAGGACTTATTATCAAAGGTAAAAGTTAATAACGGTTCGAACCAAATAATTGAATTGATAGAAATTTCAAATGCCGACCAACTAAAAAACTTGTCGTTTCAACTTAAGAATGAAGTAGAAAATTTGTTTTGTGTGCTAGCTTGTGAATTAAATGATAAACCTATGCTGAGTGTTATCATCTCGGATCAGCTGGTAACTGAAAAGAAATTACACGCAGGCAATATTGTAAAAGAATTGGCCAAACACATTCAAGGCGGTGGTGGTGGTCAACCTTTTTTTGCTACAGCAGGGGGTAATGATACAAAAGGACTACCTTTGGCAATAGAAATTGCAAAATCTCTGGTTCAATAAATTCGAAATAATTAATCTTTAGAAATATTTTGGTATAGCAATTGAAATAACCAAACAACTTAAAACAATATATGAAAAAAATTACACTTATCCTTTTATGATTTACTCTTTTGGCAGGAACTGCCTGTAAAAAAGACAAAGACAACGATTCTCCAACACCAAGCGCTAAGATTTGCATGCTTAGCAAAGAACAAGGAAGTGATGGGTCTTATTCAAATTACACTTATAACGCACAAAATAGGTTAACTTCATCAAATAGTTTCGATCCTGCTGACACTTCTACTACAAATTTGACCTACACTTATACTGGTAGTCAGGTTTTGGTTTCAGATGGAGGATTAACCAATCAAACGTATTATTTAAATTCAAAAGGTTATGGTGATAGTGCACTTTTATCTACTGCTGGAATAGCAGAATTTAGGTCTGTAAATAAGTTCAATTCAAATGGGGAGGTTATCGAAAGTTTCTTTTCTGGAGAAGTGTTTGGAACAACCTTTGAAATTACAACAACCTATGAATATGTTAATGGAAATAGGGTTAAAGAAACGCAAGATGATGGAGCAAATGTATCTGTAACTACTTATGAATATTATACAGATAAGGTAAACCATGCTGCAAAATCTGAGGAAGCACAAGAGTTTATGAATGCCAATAAAAATTTAGTTAAAAAGGCTACTTATGATGATGGAAGCTTTGATACTTATACTTATGAGTTTGATGCAGACGGTAAAGCAACAAAACAAATTGCCACAAATAGCGCTACAGG
>JBILJL010000255.1:0-3894 GCA_044377255.1 Bacteroidia bacterium | reverse complement strand
ATGGTTATCTCGCAGTCCACCAAAAGGCGAAACCAAATTAGGCAATGAATCTAAGGGATACCTAAAATAATCTTGAGGATATTTTTGAGCAAAAAGTAAGCTTGTATAAGATACAAAAGCATATAAAAACAAAGCCCTTTTTAAGAATCCTAAACCATATGTTTTTGCTTGACCCAAAGATTATTTCACCTCAAAATTTAGCATGGATTTTTCTTCCATGAATCCTTCCAATTTATCGCCAATAGCAACTGGACCAACGCCTGCAGGCGTTCCAGTATAAATTAAATCACCCACTTTTAAAGTAAAGTATTGCGAAATAAAACTGATAATTTTATCGAAGGAAAATATCATATCCTTGGTATTTCCTTGTTGAACCCAAGCCCCATTTTTATTTAAGCCAAAATTGATGTTGCTTAAATCTAAATCGGCAATCGGTAAAAATTCTCCAATAGGTGCAGAGCCGTCAAACCCTTTGGCCAGTTCCCAAGGAAGGCCTTTTGATTTTAACTGTGCTTGCAAATCGCGGGCAGTAAAATCTACCCCAATACCCAGTTCCGAATAATAGCTTCGCGCAAATTTCTCTTGGATATTTTTCCCGACCTTATTGATTCGGATCACCAATTCTATTTCATGGTGCACATCGTTGCTGAAACTTGGCAAATAAAAATCTTCGCCATTTTTAAGCAAGGCTGTATCAGGTTTGGAGAATACCACTGGATTTTCGGGCACAGCATTACCAAGCTCCTTCGCATGCTCACTATAGTTTCTTCCTATACAAAAAATCTTCATTTCTTATTTCTTTAATTCGGTGTTTACAAATTCCATGAGGCTTTTGATATAGGCTTCAGAGAAATCAAATTTAATGCCCGCTGCTTCATATATTTCTCCAATGGTCTTGGTATAACCAAGGCTCAAAGCTTTTTTGTATGCTTCAACTGCGGCAGGTTTATTGTTGAGATAATTTCTCCAAACAGATAAGGCACCTAATTGCGCCATGCCATATTCAATATAATAAAACGGCACTTCATACAAATGCAATTGTTTTTGCCAGGTATAAGCTTGAAATTGTTCTAAGCCTTCCCAATTTACCATTCCTGTTCCAAACTCTTTGCTCAGTTGCAGCCAATATGCTTTGCGCTCCTCGCGTGTGTGTTTTGGGTTTGTATAAACCCAATGTTGAAACTTATCTATGGTTGCAATCCAAGGAAGAATTTTAATGATACCTTCTAAATGTTCCTCCTTGGCTCTGTTAAAATCTTCTTTGTTTGGGTAAAACTCATCCTGACCTTCATAGCTAATTAACTCCATACTCATACTGGCTAATTCTGCTACTTCGCTCGGGCAATTTTTGAAGGCAGAGAGCTCCAAATCTTTGCTCAGGAATGAATGCACTGCATGTCCGCCTTCATGAACCATGGTTTCTACATCTCTGGTGCTACTAGCCGCATTCATGAATATAAAAGGCACATTGGTTTCGGCCATTGGGTAATTATACCCACCAGGCGATTTACCTTTGCGACTCTCCAAATCAAGCCTATTCATGTCGTCCATGGTTTTGATACAATAGGCAAAATAATCATCTACCTTGGCAAAGCATTTGATTGTTTTTTCCAATAAATCAGCACCACTTGTAAAAGGCTCTAATGCAGGCTTATTGTCAACATCCACCTCCATATCCCAAGGTCGTAACTCATAGCCTAAACTAGCCTTACGGTTTTCGTTGATGGTTTTTACCAATGGCAAAACTTGCAATTGAATAGCCTCATGAAAGTGATAACAATCTTGTGGGGTATAATCAAACCGGCCCATAGCGGCAAACATATAGTCTCTAAAATTATCAAAACCTGCATTTATTGCTACATTATGACGTAAAGAAATAAGTTCATCAAACAATGCATCCAATTCTTCTGTATGAGCAGCGCGCTTTTCATTGATTTTTCTAAAAGCTTCCTCACGTATACTCCTGTCTGGATTTTTAAGGTAATTTGAAGCTTGCTGTAAGGTTAATTCTTTGCCTTCCATTTCCACACTCATGCCACCTAATATTGTTCCGTACTTTTGAGATTCGGCAGCAATTTTTGCCATCAATGGCACATTCTCTTCTCTATAAATTTCTATTTCCTTTTTCAAACCACGTAAGTAAATAAAATATTTTTCCTGATCCAATTCGGCAAGAAAAGTGCAAGCAATTAACTTTTTATTTAAGGCATCAGATATGGGCGAAATCTTTGGTTCAATTTCACTCACAAAAAATAAATATGCCTCCTCTAAGGCTTTGTTATTGGTATCGCAAGTCATGCGTACATAGCGCCAAGCTAGATCTTCACTTACAAAAGCCTCCAGCTCGCTTCTGTGTTTGAGCCATGTTTCAAGTTCAGCTTTTGAACCAATTTCTCGGCTTAATAATTGATTAAAATAAGGTTCAATAACTTCCCAAGAAGTAATCTTTAATTTATCTGCTAAAAATTTGTGGTGGATAATGGTAAGCATATGTTAGTCTTAAGTAGTTGGTCGTTAGTCTTTGGTGGTTGGTCTTTAGTAAAAAATCTAATATTTTAGTTCATAGGATAAAGTTAGCTATTTTTCTATTTGCTAGCGCTAATTTCCATCAACTATGGTCCATGGACTATTAACTTCCTTCAAATTAATTATAAGTTTTGATGAATTCATAGAACAAATCACAGTTTGCGCTTAATTGTTCATAATAATCTGTGGCAATGGGGTTTCTTCTTATTACAGCCCTATTTTTTGCTAATTGAGCCTCATTTGTTTCAAAAGCTGTATTCAAAATATAAATGGTTGCGCCTAGTAATATAGGGTCATAACTCGTTTGCAAAATTAACTTATAATAATATTTGGCCCTTGCCCCAGAGTAATAGGTAGGATCTACATCTTTGTATTCTTGCTCTGGTTCCCACCCACCCTGGAAATTCTTTTGCATGATCCAATATTTACCAGAATAACTCATGCTGTAATAGGCATTGGCAATTTTCAATAACAACTGGGCCTTTTCTTCACCATTACTTTTTGATGCCTTTAACTTTAAATCAATCAATTCCTTTAAGAATGTTTTTTTGTTATAGGAAACATTTCTAAAATTCATAGGATCATGGCCATTCCATGGATTCAAACAAAAAGGGTCATCACGTTTAAACATTGAATTTACCTCATTGCTCCAATAGGCGGTATCAATTAACTTCACCGTTTCATAAGCCAAAAGCAATTTATCTTGCTGAACCAATTTCATGCTTTTTATATCCAATAATTTATTTTGATCCCAGGGTGAAAAATTATCCTCGTAACCGTAATCATAGGCATAGGAGTAAATCTTACCACGCAAAAAAACTTCTAAAGCATTGGGGTTTGGTTTGTTTAAAATTGCGAGTTGTTCATCAATTTGATCAGGTGTTGCGTAGGTAAAAATTTGGGTATAAACATTTGCAATGCCTATTAAAGGATGGTAGGCATAAGGCTGAACCGATTTGCCATATAACATGAGTCCTTTGGCAGGTTCTCCCCTATCTCTAAACTCCTTGGCGGCAAAGTTTATCAATTGCATTTGCAAGGTTTTATACTGTGGATTTTCTGCCGAATTTTTGTAAAGTAATACCAAACATTCGGCCAATTTATCCTCTATCTGAGGGGTAATTTTTTCTGTTTGCGAAAGACTTAACATCAATTTGTTTATCAATAATTGAGTTTGTCCTATGGCATTCAATTGATTAAATGCTACCTTATTGTAATATTCATTTGCCTTGGTAATATCCTTTCCAATAAAAGCAATATATCCCGCACACAAATTATAAAAAGCAGATGTAGGAATACTGCCATTTTGCATACCATGTTCCAAGGTTGTTAATACAATATTCGCATATTGCAAGTCTTTTTGTTTTT
>JBILJL010000254.1:0-3897 GCA_044377255.1 Bacteroidia bacterium | reverse complement strand
AAACTTACAAATAAAGAGTAGTTAATAAAATCCTTTTCGTAATCAATTTTATTGTAGTAAATGTCTATTACGTATGACAAACCATGAAAAGTATAAAACGAAATACCTACCGGAAGAATTACCTCCAGCGACGACATGTTTACTTTTACACCTAATAAAGATAGCGCATCGGCAAAGGAAGATGAGAAGAAGTTGTAATATTTAAATACACCTAATATTCCCAGATTAATAACAATACTTATGAAGAGCCAAATTTTCTTACTATGCTGACCATTGGCTTTGGATATTTTAACCCCAGAGTAAAAATCCAATAGGGTTGAAAAAACCAAAAGAAACAAGAAACGCCAATCCCAACAGGCATAGAAATAATAACTAGATACAATTAATAAAACATTTTGACTTCTTAGCTTAGCAGAACCTATTACCCAATAAAGGATAAAAACGATTGGTAAGAAAATGGCAAAACTTAATGAATTAAAAAGCATCTAGTAAATAAAATTGCAAACAAAGGAACTAAAGATAAAATTAGTACTTCATTAAACAGCTTTCAATTGTTTGTAAATCAGTTTCTGATAATTCTGGGTAATTGCCGCAATAGAATCCATTTTCATGAATGATATCTGTATTAGGCAATTCGTATTGCGCTTCAACATATTTTGCATAAAAAGGTTGTTTGGTCATATTCCCTGCAATCATGGGTCTTATTTCAACACCCGCACCAGAAAATTGTTCAATATATCTTTCTCTTAGTTCTTTGGTTTTACAAATAATAGGAACCGCAAAGGTGGACAATGTTTTAATATGATTGTGTCTCAATGGAATTAAGTCATCATTCTCCAATATTGTTTTCTCTATTCTCAAATAATTTTCTTGCCTTTTTAAAATATTGTTATCAAGAAATTGTAATTGAAATAGGCCTAAAAATCCAGTAATTTCTGTTGGTCTAAAATTATAACCTAAATCATAAAAAGTATATTTGGCTTCAAATTCTGAACTGATGTTATATTTTTTTCGCCATTTATGTTGTTGAGCAGCAGTTAAATTTCTATCCCAACCATTGGCTCTAACAATTTTAAGCATTTCATTGAAATCATCATCATCAGTAGTAATCATTCCGCCTTCGATGGTTGACATGTGGTGTGCAACAAAAAACGAAAAACTTGCTCCTAAACCCAAATTACCTGCTTTCGTAAAATTGGTTTCGGTACCTAAAGACTCGCAATTGTCTTCAATTAAAATTATTCCATTTTTATCACAAACTGCTTTAACTTCTTCAAAATCACTTACAAAACCTAAAACATTTGTTAAAAATATACATTTCAAATCAGGCACTTGAGCAAGACGCTCTAAAATAGCCGCGCTACTAACATTTAAAGTTTCAAGTTCACAATCAAGTGGTACAGGCACAAGACCCATTTGAATAATAGGCATTGTATTTGTGCTCCATGTTAAAGCTGAAAAAGCAACTTTGTCTCCATCTTTTAGTTGTCCTAAATTTTTAAGAGACTGAAGCATTGCAAGATTTGCACTGCCTCCACTGTTAAACAAAATACCGTGTTTTCTGCCCTGCTTTTCTGCAAATTTTCTTTCAAATTCAAAGCATTTTTCATCCATGCTTAATCGGTCAGACTTAATAATAAAATCTGCCAAAGCTAATTTAGTTTCATGCTCTTTTAAAAAAGCATTCTTCATTAAAGGTATCATTTTATTTTACTTTATTGTTTTATAAATATTGATCATTTGGTCTATTCCATCCGAAAGCGTGATTTCAGGTTTAAACCCTAGGGCATTTAATTTACTCACATCCATGCATTTTTTCAACATCCCATCAGGTTTGGATGCATCCCAGCTTATTGTTCCCTTGAAACCTGCTTTATCCGCAATTAATTCAGCAAGTTCCTTGATACTAATATCAGTTCCCGTTCCAACGTTTATCATTTCGGCATCGTGGTAATTTTCCATAAGGAAAACCAAAGCTTTTGCCAAATCATCCACATGCATGAATTCTCTTTTGGCTATACCTGTACCCCAAAGCGTAATTTCATCCAATCCATTGGCTACTGCATCTGAAAATCTTTTCACTAATGCACTTAGAACATGAGAATGTTGTAGATCAAAACTGTCGTTTGGCCCATAAAGATTGCAAGGCATAAGGCTAATACTATCAAAGCCATATTGTTTTTTGTAGACCTCACACATTTTTAACCCTGCAATTTTAGCAATTGCATACCCTTCGTTTGTTGGTTCCAATTTTCCAGTTAAAATGTAATCTTCCTTCATAGGTTGCGGACATTCTTTTGGATAAATGCAAGAACTACCAAGGAAAACAAGCTTTTTAACATTGTTTAAATACGCTTGATGAATGACATTGTTTTGTATTTGCAAGTTTTCAAATAGAAACTGACCAGGTTTGGTCATGTTTGCCTGTATTCCCCCAACTTTTGCAGCAGCAAGAATAACGATGTCAATTTTTTCTACTGCAAAAAAATTGCTTACAGCTATTGAATCCAATAAATCCAATTCTTTCCTGTTTCTTACAATTATGTCATACTTAGGGTTGGTAGAAAGGAGTCTAACAACCGCACTACCTACCATTCCATTACTTCCAGCAACAAATACTTTTAACTTACTCATGATAATAACTTACTATTCAACAAAAAAATTAATATAGGTTTTGGTTAGAATCAAAACCAGAATTACTTAAAAAGAGTTGTTTTTTCATTAATTTTAAATCTGAATTCATCATATCTGTAACCAAAGATTGTAAATCATGTTTCGGCACCCAACCCAATTTTTCTTTGCTCTTAGAATTGTCACCTATCAATAGCTCTACTTCAGTTGGTCTAAAGTATCTTGGGTCAACAGCAACAACTTCATCACCAACTTTTAACTCACAACTTTCAATAGCAAGGCTCGCTAAAATTTGAGAATCAATATGGCTTACATATCCAATTTCAGACTCATTTTCACCTTTAAAAGAAATCTCTATTCCTAGCTCGTTAAAAGCCATCTGAACAAATTTTCTGATTGTAGTGGTGATGCCTGTTGCAATAACAAAATCTTCTGGTTTATCTTGTTGCAGAATAAGGTACATAGCCTCAATGTAATCTTTTGCATGACCCCAATCTCTTTGAGCATTTAAATTTCCCAAATACAATTGTTTTTGTAATCCTAAAACAATTTTAGAAGCTGCCATTGTAATTTTTCTAGTTACAAAAGTTTCACCCCTATTGGGACTTTCATGGTTAAAAAGTATACCATTACAAGCGAACATATTGTAAGCTTCCCTGTAATTAACAGTTATCCAATAAGCATATAGTTTAGCAACAGCATAAGGCGATCTTGGATAAAAAGGTGTTGCTTCACTTTGTGGCACTTGCTGAACCAATCCATATAATTCACTGGTTGAAGCCTGATATATTTTAGTTTTTTTGGTTAACCCAAGTAACCTAACTGCTTCCAATATTCTTAGGGTACCAATTCCGTCTGCATTTGCAGTATATTCAGGAGTTTCAAAGCTAACATGAACATGACTCATAGCTGCCAAATTGTATATTTCATCTGGCTGAGTTTCTTGAATTATTCTAATTAAATTGGTACTATCAGTTAAATCACCATAATGAAGTTTAAGTCTGAGGTGTTGTTCGTGCGGGTCTTGATACAGGTGATCAATCCTATCTGTATTAATTAAACTACTTCTTCTTTTAATACCATGTACAAAATATCCCTTTTCTAGCAAAAATTCTGCTAAATATGCTCCATCTTGCCCCGTAATACCGGTTATTAATGCTACTTTATTCATTTCTGTTTTACTAATTTATTTTATACTTATGATTTAGAATGAAAATCTAATTTTATAATCCTTTATTGCTGCTTTCAAAGCAGAAGACAAATCAG
>JBILJL010000253.1:0-3908 GCA_044377255.1 Bacteroidia bacterium | reverse complement strand
AACATTTTCCTTACTGTTTTTGTAGAAATCAGACATCACATGGGGTGTAGTAATAACTTTTCGCATGCCAAGTTTGGCAAAGCCATTCAGGAGTTCTATACTTTGTTCTATGGTTTCACAACCATCATCTACTCCAAAAATAAGGTGAGAGTGAAACTCAACTTCAATTGGGTTAATAAAAGGAGTACCATCATTTTCTTCTACGCCTTTTTTCTTGAATATGTTGTTAAAGAATCCCAAATTATACTTTCTCTAAAAACTCTTTTAACGAAGCAATGTTTGGTACATTCAATGAATCTACTTTTCTGTAGTCAGCCATCATTAAACTAATCCAATCTAACCTATGAATGGTTTGGTAAACTGATGCCAAGGTGAATTGTTCTACACCAATTTCAATTATCTTATGATTTTCAACTTCCAATAATCCAGTTAAAAATTCAAATCTTGAACCAACCCTTACATTTGAGTTTGAGTTCAAAAAGAAGAAAACGGTATCTAATGTGCCATAATAACTCTCTATAACATTGTGGTTGTGCTCTGGAACAACATGGGTAAAGCATTCATGTTTTGCGTTCTCTTGGACTTGCTGGGCAAATCTTGTGGCAACAGCTTCAAATTGTGCATCACTCAAAACCACAAATTTTGATTTAGCCTTGCTTTTAATAGATTCAAAAACATCCATGCCATCATCGTAATAGGGGGTATTGTCTTCAAACAATTTTACAATGTCTTGCAACTCACCTTTAACCTCTTTGCCCATTAATTCACCAAAGATTTGCACCACATAAGTAAGCGAAAAGCCCAGAGCCATTCTTGGTTGAAATCCTAATTCTATCCAATAAGTTTTGAGGTTATGTTGTTTTGCTAATTCACCTATTTTGCCACCACCGGTTAAAATAATCATTTGACTGCCTTTTTCTTTCACTGCATCAAACATGGCCAAAGTTTCTTCCGTGTTGCCACTATATGATCCAAGAATCACCAATGTTTTTTCATTCACATAAGCAGGTATAGTATAGTCTGCTATAACCTCAACAGGTATAGGAAACTCATTCATAAAAATGGTTTTGGTAATTCTACCGCCAATACCACTGCCACCTAAACCACCAATTAAAATATTAGAAAACTGATTGGCTGCCAAACCGTGGTTGCTGTAATTTTCAATGGCATAATTGATTTGATAGCCAAATTTTTTCAATGCCTCATGTTGTACGTTCATCTTTACTATTATTAATTTTATTCTTACTTATATTATTATTTAATTCAGAATTAATCCGCTAGCTAGCGGACTTTACCAAATTCATCAAATATTTGCCATAACCACTTTTGATATATTTCTGAGCTTCTCTTTCAACACCTTCTTTATCTAACCAACCCATTCTATAGGCCACTTCTTCAATACAGCCTATTTTCCAACCTTGGCGTTCTTCAATAACTTGCACAAATTGGCCAGCTTGCATCAAAGATTCAAATGTGCCTGTGTCTAACCAAGCAGTACCTCTTTGCAATACACCTACCTTTAGTTTTCCTACTGCTAAATATACTTTATTTACATCGGTAATTTCATATTCACCACGTGCACTTGGTTTGATGTTTTTAGCAATTTCAACCACGCTATTGTCATAAAAGTATAAACCGGGCACCGCATAGTTGGATTTAGGTAATGCTGGTTTTTCTTCTATGCTCAAAGCGCGCATAAATTCATCAAACTCTACTACACCATATCTTTCAGGGTCGTTTACATGGTAGGCAAAAACCACGCCACCTTCTGGATTATTGTTGCTTTGCAATAGTTGGCTCAAACCGGCAGCATAAAAAATATTATCGCCCAATACCAAAGCAACTTTATCTCTGCCTATAAAATCAGCTCCAATAACAAAAGCTTGGGCCAAACCATCTGGCGAAGGTTGTTCTGCGTATTCAAACTTACAACCAATTTGAGAGCCATCACCCAACAACTTTTTAAATCCTGGTAAATCATGAGGAGTAGAAATAATCAAAATCTCCCTAATTCCAGCAAGCATCAGCGTGCTCAATGGGTAATAAATCATTGGCTTATCATAAACAGGCATTAATTGCTTGCTTACTGCAATGGTCAATGGATGCAATCTCGTGCCGCTTCCGCCAGCTAGTATTATTCCTTTCATATGAATATTTCTTATAAATTAAAGATCAACTAAGTTTAGGCCTTTGATATTGCTAAAATCTTTTACGTTGTTTGTTATTAAATCAAATTTATGAATCAAAGCAGTTGCTGCAATTATTGCATCAGGAATTTTTATTTTATGCTTCCTTCTTAACTCAATTGTTTTTTCAATTATTTGATCTGTTAATGGCAATACATTTGAAGTTTCAATAAAAGAAAGCAGTGAGTCATCTTTACTTAATAATTCAATTTTACTAATAACTGAGATATTAAATGATTCATCTAAAATTGTCTTTAAAAATAAAATAGATTTGTTATCAAATGTATTAACAGTAGCTGTTTTAATTACAATATTACTATCTATTAAATATCTCTTTCCCATTCGTTCCTACTTTCATTTACAAAATTGAGAATCTGTGAGCCTTCCTCTGTAGTTAATAGTCCAAAAAAATCTGAGGGCTTTTTATTGTTATTCGTTGGAGGTTCTATGTTTGTTGAATTTTTGACAATCTTAATTAAATCAAGTGCTACCAAATCCTCCAAAAGAAATTCGGCCTTTTCATTTAATAATTCAATCGTCAAAGTTTTCATATTGCAATTTAATAAAATAAATCAAAATCACTATTCATTTCAAATCAAACATCTCCTTTAAAGTCATAGGCTAAAATAACACTCAAAAACCAAAAACATCCCGATGCATCGGGACTATCTCCCAACATACATCTGGTCGTAGTACTTCGCGTAATTTCCGCTAGTTACTTCATCCATCCATTGCTGGTTTTCCAAGTACCAATTAATTGTTTTTTCAATGCCTTCTTCAAATTGCAAACTTGGCTCCCAGCCGAGGTCATTCATAATTTTATTGGCATCTATCGCATAGCGCAAATCGTGACCTGCTCTATCTGTTACATACGAAATAAGTTTTTCAGATTCCCCTTCAGCTCTTCCCAACAACCTATCAGCAGTTTTGCAAATCACTTTTATCAAATCTAGGTTGGTCCATTCATTGAAACCGCCAATATTGTATGTTTCTCCATCCGCACCTTTGTGAAATACATCATCAATTGCACGGGCATGGTCAACCACATACAACCAATCGCGCACATTTTCACCTTTGCCATAAACTGGAAGTGCTTTGTTGTTGCGGATATTGTTGATGAACAGTGGTATTAATTTTTCAGGAAATTGGTTCGGACCATAATTATTGGAGCAATTACTAATTACCACTGGAATTTTATAGGTATTGTGATAAGCCCTTACAAAATGATCGGAACTGGCTTTACTAGCGCTATATGGCGATTGTGGGTCGTAAGGGGTATCTTCAAAAAAGAACCCGCCATCATGCAAACTACCATAAACTTCGTCGGTAGAAACATGGTAAAAACGCTTGCCCTCCATATTGCCTTTCCAACATTCTTTGGCCGCATTTAATAGGTTTACTGTTCCTACCACATTGGTCATCACAAATTCCATTGGGTTGGTAATGCTTCTATCAACATGACTCTCAGCCGCAAGGTGGATCACTGAATCAAATTGATGCGCAGTAAACAAATCTGTTAATGCAGCAGCATCCACAATATCTATCCTATGAAAATGGTAGTTGGGTGCGTTTTCAATATCAGTGATATTTTTTAAATTACCTGCGTAGGTAAGCTTGTCTAAATTGTGAATTTGGTAGTTTGGATATTTATTTACAAATAACCTCACCACGTGCGATCCAATAAATCCGGCTCCTCCGGTAATTAATATTTTCCTATTCATT
>JBILJL010000252.1:0-3913 GCA_044377255.1 Bacteroidia bacterium | reverse complement strand
ATGATTAAACCATTAATATTAAAACAAAAAAAGCATCCTGCTTTGAACAGAATGCTTTATTGAATGAGTGTATCAAAGAATTACTTTTTAAAGTAAGTCTTTACTGCCTCGTTGGAAACGATCTCCGATTTAAACGAGTAAGAGCCTTTTGCGTTTTTAACTGCTCTATAAACCTTAGCAAAATCTTTACCTGCTCCGGTTTTTAATGTTGCAACAACCTTCTTTGCCATGTCTTAATTATTTAATTTCTTTATGAACAGTAACCTTCTTCATAATTGAATTGTATTTTTTCAATTCAATACGCTCGGTTGTATTTTTACGATTTTTAGTAGTAATGTATCTGCTAGTTCCAGCCAAACCACTATTCTTATGCTCGGTGCATTCTAAAATTACTTGAATTCTATTACCTTTTCTTGCCATTGCTTTATATCTCCCTCTTAAATTACGCCGTTACGGATGTATTCGTTCAATACAGAACTGATACCCCTTTTGTTAATGGTTTTAATTGCTTTAGTAGATACCTTTAAGGTAATCCAGCGGTTTTCTTCAGGGATAAAGAATTTCTTTTCCTGCAAATTTGGGTAAAAGCGACGTTTGGTCTTACGGTTTGAGTGAGACACTTTATTACCCACCATAGGGCGCTTACCGGTTAAATCACATACTCTCATGACAATATTTTCTTCAAAAGGACTGCAAATATCAGGCTTTTTTTCTTAAATACAATGATTTTAAAAAACTTTTCCAAGTGAATCGCAAATTGTCTGAATTTGGAAACACCCTAAAATTAGTCAAAATATTTATTTTCAAGAACTTAATGCTAAGCCTGCCCTTGAAACGGGGCTGCAATATCGTTAAATATTTTAGGAAGTTGGCAGTTGAAGCAAAATTAATTTGCTTTGCTGTAAAATAAATCAAAAAAATGGAATTCCAATTTATCCTAGTTGAGCCAAATTATGCAGCAAATATTGCACTTATAAGCCTTAACCGACCAAAAGAATTAAACGCATTAAATTTACAATTGATGTTGGAGCTCAAGCAAGCTTTGGCGGAATTGGATGGGCAAGATGAGGTTAGATGTATCATCATAACAGGAAATGAACAAGCATTTGCCGCAGGTGCGGATATCAAACAAATGGAAAGTAAAAATCCAATCGACCTGCTAAAAATAGATCAATTTGAAACTTGGGATCAAATAAGAAAAACCAAAAAGCCAATAATTGCTGCTGTTTCTGGCTTTTGTTTGGGAGGTGGTTGCGAATTGGCCATGACCTGCGATATGATCATAGCTAGTGAAACCGCTAAGTTTGGTCAGCCCGAAATTAAAATTGGCATTATGCCCGGAGCAGGAGGAACACAGAGATTAACAAGAGCGGTTGGCAAAGCTTTGGCCATGGAAATGGTATTAACCGGAAAATTTATTTCTGGAGAAGAAGCTCAAAAAGCCGGATTGGTGAATAAAGTTGTTCCGGTTGAAGTATATTTGGATGAAGCTGTTAAACTGGCAATAGAAATTGCTCAACTAAGTCCAATAGCTGTACGTTTGGCAAAAGAAAGTGTGCTCAAGGCTTTCGATAGCGGTTTGCAAGAAGGATTATTTTTTGAACGCAAGAATTTTTATATGTGTTTTGCTAGCGAGGATCAAAAAGAAGGAATGAGCGCGTTTGTTGAAAAACGTAAGCCAGAATTCAAAGGTAAATAGTATTCTGTTTTATCAAAATGAATCCAAAAGACATTTCCATTTCAGATTACTCCTATCAGCTGCCAAATGAAAAAATTGCAGTTTTTCCTTTAAAGAAAAGAGACCAAAGCAAGCTACTGGTTTTTGAGCAAGGAAAAATTACTGATAAAGTTTTTGCTGAGTTACCCAATTTATTGGTGCCTCATTCTCTATTGGTTTTTAACAATACATTGGTTGTTCATGCTAGAATTTTATTTCAAAGGTCTTCCGGTGCACAAATAGAAATTTTTTGTCTTGAACCTATTGGGCAAGATTACCCAAGTGCATTTTCTGCAAATAAGTCTTGCAACTGGAAATGCTTAATTGGCAATTCTAAAAGGTGGAAGGAAGATATTTTGGAGAAGGAGATTTTGGTTCGAACCGAAAAAATAAAATTTACTGCAACCTTAATAGAACGGCACGGACAATTTTCTGAGGTTAGATTCAACTGGGATAATGAGTCTTTTTTATTTGGTGAGCTATTATTCCATGCCGGAATTTTACCCCTTCCGCCATACTTAAATAGAGCTGCAGAAGAAAATGATGAGCAACAATACCAGACAACTTATGCCAAAGAAAAAGGCTCTGTAGCGGCACCTACAGCGGGTTTACATTTTACAGATGAAACATTTAACCTATTGGCTAAAAATGAAATTAAAACAACAGAGTTAACACTTCATGTGGGCGCTGGAACTTTTATGCCAGTAAAATCTGAAACCATGTTGGGCCATGAAATGCACCAAGAACATTTTTATGTATCTATTAAAACTATCAATGATTTGCTGAATGCCTTAACAAGTAATGCACCAATTATTGCTGTTGGTACCACCTCATTGCGCACCATAGAAAGTTTATATTGGTTGGGGGTAAAAATTTTAAAAAACGGTTTGAACCAATCAAGCATTTTTATAAACCAATGGGATCCTTATGAATTGGAAAATGGTGCTGAAACTACAATCGCTGTAGAAGCAGTTCAAAATTATATGACAAGTAATAATTTACAAGAGTTAAGAGGTATTACTCAACTGCTCATTGCGCCTGGATATCAATTTAAATTGGCGAAGGCCATTGTTACAAATTTTCACCAACCCAATAGCACGCTTTTGTTGTTAATTGCTGCGTTGGTAGGAGAGCAATGGAAATCAATTTATGCGCACGCTTTAAAGAATAATTACCGCTTTTTAAGTTTTGGGGATTGCAGCTTGCTTTGGGGCAAAAACATTTAATTAATCAATCAATGATTTGAGGATTTCCATTTGAGAGGAATTGCCTAGAATGATAAGTTTCATGCCTTCTTCCAAAACCATATTGATGTTGGGATTAACAATATAAGAACCATCCCCTTTTTTTAATCCAATAACATTTGCACCAGAAATTTTTCGGATGTTTAAATCAACAATGGTAATACCATTTAGGTTGCGCTTTAATCGTTCATAGGAAAACTCTTCCAATTGCACATCGGCACCAGCTTGCCCAGAGAGAATGTCAACAAATTCATTTACATCTGGCCTCACAATCAAAGAAGCCATGTGCGCGCCGCCAATGGTATCTGGCATAATTACATTCTCTGCTCCTGCTCTCTTCAACTTAGAAAAACTAGAAGCATTGGAGGCCCTGCTAATGATCTTTAAATTTGGGTTCAAACCTTTGGCAGTTAGCGTAACAAAAACATTATCTGCATCATTGGGTAAGGTGGTAATTAATCCCCTAGCTCTTGCTATACCTGCATCAATTAAAGATTCATCTTTGGTGGCATCTTCGTTGAGGTAATTATGATGCTCTTTGTTAAGATACAATTCAAGCAATTCTTTTTTGCTTTCTAAAATAACATAGGGAATGGCATGCTTTTTCAACATCTCACAAGCTGCCTGACCATTGCGACCAAAACCACAAACAATAACATGTGATTCTAAATTTTTAATTTTATCTTTCATGCGTTTAATTTTTAGGTGGTAAAAAAAATTTCCTTCTACTAAAAACCGAGTAATTAAAGTTAAGGCATAGGCAAAAATTCCAAGGTTGCCAACAATTAAAAATATGGTAAAAACTCTTCCCGCATCGCTCAATGGGAATACTTCCCCATACCCAACTGTTGCAATTGTGGTGATTGTCATAAAAAGTGCATCTAAAAAAGGTGCACCTTCTATGAGCATATAGCCCGTAACACCTATAGAAATAGGAATCATTATGAGTCCG
>JBILJL010000251.1:0-3918 GCA_044377255.1 Bacteroidia bacterium | reverse complement strand
CTAACTCTCCATGCCGCAATACGGGCGGAAAGGTAGGCATTCCAAGGGACCTCAAAAACAGAAACCGTAATGTTGAGGCCCCAAGTATTGGAGCTTATGAGGTTCAATAATATAGCTAGTTAATTTCGGTTTGAACCAAAATTTAATTTGCACAACCTTTAAATAAATTTACATTTGCCTTGCTCTAGGTTATTCAAAATGCCTAGTTACAAAATCACGAAAACTTTGTGCCTTTGTGGCTACACTTTCTGAATATTAAAAGGGAATCGGGTGAAAATCCTGAACAGTTCCCGCTGCTGTAAGCACCGAATGAAGCAATTCATTCATTTCTTTTTCAAACAATAGTCACTGATAGCTACTCAGCAATTGGGAAGACTCGAAAAAGAAGGTGTAAGTCAGAAGACCTGCCAGAGCAATTTTATTCAACACGGCTTTCGGGAAGAAAGGCTAGGTGAACCAAATTGTGCGATTTTTGCACTATTTGCTGCTACCTATTTTTTTCTCTGGCCAAAACTGTAGATTGTTTTGACAAAAAGGTGCTTAAACTTCTTTTATTTTATGCTTGCTTGGGCATTGCCTAGCTATGCTGTAAAATTAACGGATGCACCCATCTTTGGTTCAAACCAAAACAAAGCCGACACCTCACGTTTGATGCAAACCTTGCAGGTTATTGGTGTGCGTTACCCAACATTATTTACTGGCTCCAAACTGAATCTCATTGATTCAAGCATTTTACAAAACTACCAACAAAATTCACTGGCAAGTGTATTGAGTAACCAAAGTCAGATTTTCATCAAAACTTATGCGCCTGGAATGTTGGCAACCCCAAGTTTTAGAGGTGGAAATGCCAATCATATAGCAGTTATTTGGAACGGATTTAACCTACAAAATCCAATGAATGGCCAAATAGATTTCTCTACCATTCCAGCCTTTCTTTTAGAGCAAGTGGCTATTCAATATGGTAGTCCTGCAGCACTATTTGGTTCAGGCAATATTGGAGGAGCCATACAAATTGGAATGGCAAAGCCTAGCCGCAAAGGGCTGCAAACAGAAATTATGACGGGAATTGGCAGCTTTGGAACTTATAGCAGTGGTGTAAAATTATTTTTAACTCAAAACAAGTGGAGCGTGCAACAAAAGTTGTTTTGGCAATACTCCAACAATGATTTTACGTATAAAAATATTGATCTATTGCAGCCACAATCTTTTCCATCGGCAAGTATAAATTCATTACCGGTTCAACGCACTGTAAATTCTAAATTTAATACCTTGGCTTGGTTACAAGAATTTCAATTTCAAATTTATCCAAAAATGAAAGTTGGGTTCAAATCTTGGATCCAAAAAAATGATAGAAACATACCTCCGGCTCTCAATGCGCCATCTTTAAATGCCAAACAAATAGATGAAACTAAAAAAATTATTGTGGATTATCAATATAAATCTGGGAGCTATGAAATTCAGGCTAGATATGGGTATTTCAATGATATCATTAACTACTCAGATAACAATACAACACCATCTATAAGCACTTCACACAACCAGGTTTTCTTTTTGGATAATTTTGTAAATAAGGAAAATTACCAAATTCAAGGAAGTGTGATGACTCAAAACACCAAAGCCAATTTGAACACCCTTAATACAAATTGGTTTCAAAATAGACTTGCAGTTTTCGGCACATTTAAATGGCTTTGGTTCGGCCATAAATTACAACAACAAATTACTATACGCCAAGAATGGGCAGATGAAAAGGCTGTTCCTATTATTCCAGCTTATGGATTTAATTTAACATTGGGCAAACAATTTACCTTGTTTGGGAACATTGCTAAAAGCTATAGGTTACCTACATTCAATGATTTGTACTGGCCAAACATGGGTAACAAAGAACTATTACCTGAAGAGGGTTGGAACCAAGAGTTAAGCTTAAAACACCAAACTAAGTATAAGAAAATTAGCATTCATTCAACCCTTACTGCATTCGATAAAAACATTCAAAATTGGATTATTTGGGTACCTAATGGAGGCAATTTAAGTACGCCAAAGAATATATATAGGGTGTGGAGTAGAGGTTTGGAATATGATTGGCGTATTAAGTTAAAAGGTGGCAATATAAACTACTTATTAAGAGGCTTGCACGATTTAACCATTGCTACCAATGATGAATCTTCCATACCCAATGATGCCTCGCTAAATAAGCAAATTATATATACGCCAAGAGTAAAAAACATGTTGCAATTTTCGATTCAAAGTAAAAGCTTGAGTTTTGACTATACTTTCAATTATGTTGGCACTAGATATGTGAGTGCCGACCATAGCAATTGGCTAAACCCCTTTAATTATAGCGGTTTGAACCTAGGAAAGGTTTTTACCATTAAACAAAAAAGTATACAATGTTTGTTTAGTATGAACAACCTATTTAACCAAACTTACCAAGTAATGGTGAATAGACCCATGCCACTTGTTAATTACCAAATCACATTAAACGTTAAACTATAACATGAAAAAACACCTGCAAAAACTAAGCATTGCCATTGCAATTCTAGCTAGCACCCACTCATGGGCTCAGAGTATTTCTACCTTTGAAAACATTTCATTGGCACCAAATTCATTTTATAATGGATCTGATTTCAAGGGAGGTTTCAAAAGTGGTTCAGCTTTTTTTACCAATATGCACGACACAACATTTGGCCCTTATTGGGAAGGATTTTCTGTATCGAACACCAAAGATGATTCTACTCCAGGATACTTAAATCAATACAGTGCCATTACTGGAGGTGCCAGGGGTGGTGATAACTATGGTGTATTTTATGTGGGTGGGAAAATTATTTTGGATTCCACCATCCAGAATAACCCAATCAGTGGTTTTTTTATTACCAACTCAACTTACACTTATTTCGATATGAAAAATGGCAGTCAATTTTCTAAGAAATTTGGTGGACCAACTGGCAAGGACCCAGATTATTTGCGCTTAGTTATAAGCGCTTGGAAAAATGGCGGAATGCCTGCAGATACTAGCATTAAAGTTTATTTGGCAGACTTAACCTCAAGTGATAGTGCCAAGGATTATATCCTCAACACTTGGAAGTGGGTTAATTTAGGAATGTTTGGCCAAGTAGATAGTTTTGCTTTTGCAATGGAATCAAGTGATACAGGCACATTTGGGATCAATACTCCCCGATACTTCTGCATGGATAATTTTAACTTACCTACTGTTGGGTTAACAGATATTACTCCAGAAATTACCATGAATATATACCCTAATCCAGTAAACGATATACTTTATATTCATTGCAATGAAAACATTGAGGAAGCAATTATTTTTGACATGAAAGGAAATAAAGTAATGGAAACAATTGGCAATGAAATTTCGGTTGAGAGTTTGTCTCAAGGTATTTATGTGTTGCAGGTTAGAACGATAAAAGGCCTTGGAATTCAGAAGTTTATTAAGCAATAATTAAATGCGCTTCCAACTAAAATATAAAAACAGCAAACTCATCGCATTGGTGAGCTTGCTATTTTCTATCCTATCATGCGATAAAACACCAAGTAATCCACCATTAAGCACGGTGCCAAACGACACCACTGTACATGGCATATTTATTTGCAATGAAGGAAATTTTCAATGGGGGAATGCGAGTTTGAGTTTTTACAATTCGGCTAATTCAAGCATACATGAAGATGTATTTAAAAGTAGTAACCAAAGAGGGTTAGGGGATGTATTACAATCGATGAGTATTGTTGGTGAGGAAGCCTATTTAGTTGTAAACAATTCGCAAAAGATAGAAGTTATGAATGCTAAAACTTTCAAAAGCACTGCCACCATTAAAGGCTTTAATTCGCCAAGATTCATATTACCTTTGGGTTCAAACAAAGCCTATGTAAGCGATTTGTATGAAAAAGCTGTATGGATTGTGAATCTGC
>JBILJL010000250.1:0-3922 GCA_044377255.1 Bacteroidia bacterium | reverse complement strand
CCATGAGTATTGTACTCAATATTGCAGAAGGCTCTGGCAGATTCACCAAGCCCGATAAACGCAATTTTTACATCATCGCTCGTGGCTCTGTCTTTGAAACTGTGGCTATTTTGGAATTGCTATTAGACCAAAACTCACTAGATTCTCCCACTCAACAAAAATTCTACCTTCAAGCCGAGGAACTCTCTAAAATGTTGTTTGCATTGATTAGGGGATTAGAGGGGTGATGTTGCCAAAATGATGGGATATAAAAGCATGCACACTATTTATGTTATATCTATTTTTGAAAAGATGTTATTTTTAAATAATTGTAATTCAATTAAATAAGATTATTTTTACTTGTCAAATTAGGAATCTGATTCCTAATTTGACAAGTTTTTATTAGCTTTGAATGATGATAGTAAGAGGTGCATCAATAAAAATAAAGCAACTAGCCAGAAAATTTCCTGCGGTTGGTTTGTTAGGGCCAAGGCAGTCGGGAAAAACTACGCTTGCCAAAGAACTATTTCCTAAGAAGCCTTATATCAGTTTCGAAAATCAAGATAATATATTGTTAGCTACAAATGATCCTAGGGCTTTTCTTCATCAATTTAAATCTGGTGCTATTTTTGATGAAATTCAAAGGGTACCCCAATTGCTTTCATATATGCAGGGAGTGATTGATGATCAACCTAAAAAAGTAGGATTGTTTATTATAACCGGTTCCCAAAATTTATTGTTGCTCGAAAGTATTTCTCAAACTTTAGCAGGTAGAATAGCCTTTATTCATTTACTTCCTTTTAGTTATTATGAATTAATCGGAAGTAAATATGATAAGCAAAGTTTAAATAAGCTAATTTTAAATGGAGGCTATCCGCGTTTGTATGATAAAAAAATTAAACCAAGAGATTTTTATCCAAATTACTTGTTAACTTACGTAGAAAGAGATGTTAGGCAAATAAAGAACATCACCAATTTAGCTATGTTTCAGCGTTTTTTGAAGGTTTGTGCCTCAAGGGTAGGACAAGAAGTTAATTATTCATCAATTAGCAATGATACAGGGGTAGATCAGAAAACGGTTTTAAGTTGGTTTGGTATTTTGGAGGCTAGCTTTATTGCCTTTAGGTTGCAGCCTTTTTATAATAACTTAGGTAAAAGGTTAACTCAAATGCCCAAGCTGTATTTTTATGATACTGGTTTGTGTTGTTCTTTATTAGAATTAGAAACTGAATCGCATGTAAATACGCACCCTTTGCGAGGTGCTTTGTTTGAAAACTTTATCATCTTAGAATTGCTAAAAGCAAGGTTTAATAATGGTCAGCGAAGTAACTTGTTTTATTGGAGAGATAGAACTGGAAACGAAATCGACCTATTATTAGATCAATCTGGCCAGGTAGTTCCAATAGAAATTAAGACTGCTGCAACCTTTACCAAGGATTATGTAAAAGGCATTAATTATTGGAAAAAAATAAACCCACAAACCAAAAATTCCTTTGTAGTTTTTACCGGTAATTCATCCTCCTTTAACAGCACCGATATTCTCAATTGGAAAGAACTTGGGGTGATTAAGAATTAAGAGCTTGCTTTATTTACTTGACAAATCTGGAATCTGATTCCGGATTTGTCAAGTAATAAGTGGTTAATGTTGACCCACCTTTTTACTTCATTTTCTTTTTTACTCAATCAATATCTTCTTGCAAACTTTTTCCTCGCCTTTTTCAATCAGCAGTAAATAGATGCCAGGGTTTAGGTTCAAACCGTTAAATACTATTTTTGAACCTATTACTTGTTGAGGTATTTGAACCGATCTGCCTGTTAAATCTGTTAAGGTAATGGTGGCATTTTGAATATTGCTGCCATCAACGGTAAACTCTCCATTGCTTGGGTTTGGATAAACGTTGACCAATGTGCCAAATGAAATTTCTTCTTTTGAAAGTGCCCAATTTGTGGTGAAATTATATTCAAATCCTCCGCCAAAATCTGGTTGGAATGTTTTTAATACCGTTCCAGTGCTTCTTCTTAACCTGCTATAACCAGTTCCTTGTGCGGTATTTCCCCACCATGCTATGCCATCTTCGCCAAGGTCTTTCACCACAATTTTAAAACATCCACCTAAGTTATAAGACTTGCTAAATAAGGTATTTGGTTTGGTGAAATTTTGTGAGTCTATTACATTGCCTTGCTCATCTAATAATTTATAAGAGTTTTCTGTTGGATTGTTATTTGTAAAAAACTCAAAAGTAAAAAGTGATGGCACAATTTCTGGTTTGTTGAAACTAGAAATAAACTGGTTGTTTAAAGCATAATCATCTGCCTTGTTGTTTACAGCTTTGATATTGGCAAAAAACTGATTGCCTGTGCTCAACATACCTGTATTCCAAAGTGTATTGATTGGCAATGAAATGGTGGTACTTTCCATACTGGCCAGCGTGCCATTCCAAGTATAAGTTTGTTTGTTTCCAGACGTGTTGATCCAATACTCAATTTCTACTTTTGTGATGGCAGTTGCGCCCGAATTTTGTACCACTATTTTTGGAATTGCACAAATTGGATTTTCTCTTCCATAAACAATTTTATCGCTAGGTTGAATCACTTCCATGATACGTGCGTCTAAATTAAAGTTTGGTGCGCCATAAGAAATAAGCTGGTGAGAAACAATATAATTATAGGCTCCTGCTTTTGGTGGCGTTGATGCTAAGTAATCAATATTTACAGTGGTACCTGGTGTAACTTTGCTTGTAATGTTGTTTTCAGTAAGCACAGAAGTTTCTCCAGGGCACCATCCTTGTCTATCATAAATCCAAGTGCCGCCTTGAGGAAACACGGGGTTCATTGCACATGGTTTGGCAACACTCCATACAAAATCGGTATCGTTGCCATTTACTTTTAACATGTGTTTTACGGTACCTCCATTTTGTTCAAATTCACCTTCTGATCCATGTCCTGTAATATAAGAACGAATCTTGAAATCTTTTCCTGTTGATAGGATAGGAACATTTAAAGAAGGAAACCTGCTTTCATTATTAATGCTTGCTAATCCCGCACTTCCTGCTCTTGGCGCTCCTTGCCACAATTGGTTAAATGCCAAAACATTTCTTGGAGGGGTGCCTACTATGAACCAAAACTCAATATCGTTTTGCTCTTGGGTTTGTCCGCCAAGGGTCATCATAATACGCTTGTTTCCTTTTAAGATTGGACCAAAATCTGTCATGTCATAATACCATGCCTTACCATTTATTCCTAGGTTCAAACCGATACCATAGGGAGTTACAAACGACATAATTTCGTTGTAAAAAGGAAAGCGCCTGTAATAGGTTAAATTGTTGATAGCAATATTTCCTTCGGCCACATTGCTAATTGAATCTACAACAGGCAATGAATCTATTTCGCCATTATACACCATGCTTTTTGATGCTTGGTATAAACTATCGCTTGTGTTTACTAAATTAACAACATCATTGGTTAATGGCGTAACCCCAGATTTTGAGGTTATGCTATAACTAGAAATGGTATTCGGACTCCTTTTTATAGAATCTCTTACACTTACAATTTGTGTAGTAGTGTTGTATGTTCCTCTGGTAAATTTGATGTTCGGACGAAGGCTGGTAGTTTTAAAATTGCGATTGAGTTTATCGCCTCTGTCATACGTCCAGCTTACATTCTCGCCAATAACCAAGTTGTTGCTTTTGTTCTCCTTGATACTTTTACCAGCACCTTCATTCATTGGATAATAGGATACAAGGTTGCTGCTAAAATTTGTTAAATCTTCAATAGGTAAATTCATTATTTGGATTACAAATGTATCTGTTACCTCTTTGTTCCAAATGGCTAAGTTGTTCATTTTGCCCTTGAAATTATTTCCTAAGGTTGCAGTTACAAGGGTGATAGGTTTTACTTTTCCGGTACCAGAAAACCACAAAGTGCCGTTTAAAAATATTTTCAT
>JBILJL010000249.1:0-3926 GCA_044377255.1 Bacteroidia bacterium | reverse complement strand
TTATTGGCTAAGATAAATAACTCTTGGCTATTTTTAAAAGATTCCTGACCCAAATGAATTTGTTTTTTCTTGGCTATATTTTTATAGTTTGAATATAGGATTGGGTCAAAATAATTAGGAAACAAAAGTACTTGCTTGAGCTCAAAATAGTCTTGGAAGAATTGCTCCCAAAATGGCGCCACTGCAACAAAGCAAAGTTTCTTTTTAGGTATCCAAGTTGCCAGATGAACCATTGCATGGTACCAATATTTTAAGAACTTACTTTTACCATCATTGGCATCATAATAATGCCACACCACTATCACTTTATTTCCATTAAAAAGGTTCCTCAAAATTGCTGGAATGGCTAGTCGGGCCACACAAATATTGATATCCGCATTTGAATTTTTAATGGCCCAAAAAAACAAATTAAATTGAGTAACAAAGGTTTCAAAATGTTTCCATTGCCTCAATTCTTTATAAATAAAACGGTCTGAACCTAACGCTTGATAAAGGTTTTCTGCCAAGTGTTTTTCGTGCAAATAACCACCAGTTTTTTGTTTACCATGACTCAGGTAATGAATGCGTTTCTTTTTGATAGGACCTTTACTTTATTAGTTGCAAAATACGAATTGAAAGATAATTAATGGAAAATACTTAAATTTCAAAAGTATTTCAAATGAAATGGTTGGAAACTAAGTTAGAAATACCCTTAATCAAATGGCATCGTTTTGCTAAATGAAAAGTTTAAGCAAATAAAATGATGGAATTACCAAGCAATGAAACAATGATACAACAAACCCAAAGGTGGGTATTAGACGTTGTGATAGGCGCCAATTTTTGTCCTTTTGCCGCCAAGGAAGTAAAAAACAAAACCATTCATTATGAAGTGGCCGAAAAAGGGAGTTTAACTATGGATTTGACATCCTTACAAGCAGAATTTGTTAGATTAGATGAACATCCACAAATTGAAACAATCATACTTTTGTTTCCGCATGCTTATGCAAATTTTGAAGATTATTTAGCCATGGTAGACGATGCCGAAGATTTGTTATTTGAGAATGATTATGAAGGTGTGTACCAAATAGCCAGCTTCCATCCGTTATACCTTTTTGCTGGCTCAAATGAACAAGATGCCGCCAATTACACCAATCGGTCCATCTATCCAATGCTGCACATCCTCCGCGAATCGAGCATGGATATTGCCCTCGAAAAATATCCCGACCCCGATGGCATTCCGGAGCGCAACATTCAATTTGCCAGAGACAAAGGCTATGCCTACATGAAACTTTTGCGGGAGCAGTGTTTGGGGTAAATCCCATTTCTGCATTATCATCTTATTGCTATTGGTTCATCACAACTGCTCATTTCGACCCTAATTGTCAAGATAATTTAATAAAATAGTAATGAGTAAAGCCATTATTTCTCTATTTACTACATATTTGTAGGGCTCTAAAAATAGGAAGGATGAAAGAAATGGAACAGCCAATTGAGTTTGGAACATATATCCAGAGTTTGGTAAATTCAAACATAAAAAATCAATCCATTTCTTATATGGCAAAGCGTATTTTGATAAGATTGATTTTAAATAAACGATACCTATAAATGAAATTCGGATTCCGCATACCCAATCTTAATAAACGAATTGCAGCGCGCACTTCGGTCAAGCGTGTTATTCGCCACAACCTGGGAGTCAAAGCCCCTAAAGGCATGGGCTGGATCACTGACCCTAAGAAAGCCATGTACAATAAAGTTTATAACAAAACCAGTAAAGGCTGCATGCTTAGTTTCTTCTTTATATTCAGCATACCAATGGCCTTTGCTTATATGGTATGGAAAACTTTCATTGAATAAACCTGCGTTATTTTGTAAAATTATCTCTTGTGATTCTGCTAGCCGCCTCTGGCATTAGCAGTGATTCTGATTCAGGAATATAGCCTATTTATGTAAAACTAGGCTTAGGTTATAAGGGTAAATATAGAAAAGGCTATATTTGCATGCCAGCCAGCAACAAGAAAAACGCCTTTTAATAAGTCGAGGTTGCGATATACAGTTCATTCAGAATTTTCAAGATAAGTTTCAATAATTCTAAAAGATTTATGTGGACTAGCGTTTAGCTAATTGAAATAGCCTATCAATTTAATTTTGATTGAGCATGATTTGAAAATATTCTGACAACTAAAGTCAATTGAAATAATGCCGCTCAACGATTGACCCAATTTGGCAAAAACAAACTTTTCCTTTGTCATCAAATAAATAATAGTGGAGTCCAGCAACCACTTAAAAACGGGGTGTTATCGAAAAGCCATATGAGTAGAAAAAATAAAAATCAATTTAAGATGAAAAGTAAAATTATTGTTTTCGCATTCCTTTTATTAGGATTAACTGCTGGTTTTAGTGGTTGTAAAAAAGAAGAACCCGCACCAGCAAAAACTACTGGTGGTTTAGTTGTTAAAGTTAAATTAGATGGCTCAACTGGTTATCTTACTGGAGCAGAAGTTGGACTTGCCACTTCGCAAGCTAACCTCGACAATTCAATTTATTTGCAAGATAAAGTGACCGATGCCACCGGACAAGTAAATTTTGGGCAATTAAATCCCGCTAATTATTATTACGATTGCGCCACTACAATAGCTGGTACAGATTATTACGGGGAGGGCCAAATTCAAATTGTTGCAGGTACAGATTTAGAACTTACGTTAACAATAAAATAGTCAGCCAAAAACAACAGCCAACCTGCATTGCAGAATAATTATGAGTTAAAACAAACTTTTATTTTTCATTACAAATTCAATATTAAAAATACCCGCTTGTGGATAGCTGCAAACCAGAAGACAAAATAGGTTTTGGATTAATAACTCATGAAGAGTTCGAAAACATTAAGGGTACTTTGGTTAAATTTATTGAGTAGGTAAATGGTGGATGTCTGTTAAAATAAAAGCCATAATAATTAAACAAAAGTGGAGTCCAGCAACCACTTAAAAACGGGGCGTTCTCGAAAAGCCATATGAGTAGGAAAATTAAAATTATAAAAATGAAGAAAATTTTATTGACAATCACTGCATCTCTTTTCGTAATTGTTGCTTTTGCTGGCGACATTCTGACTTTAAACAACAAGATGGTTTTTGAGGGTAAAGTAAATAAAATCAAAGACTGTAATATTGTTTTCAAAGCAAACGGTCATAAGTATATCATACCTGCCTCTGAAATATTTTCACTTCAATTTGAGAATAAGGAAGACAAGATTTATACCGACTATATTTCAATGGCTGATGGAGATCAGAATCAGTGTTTAAATGGAACACTTGATGCAGAAAATTATCATGGTAAGAAAGGTGGACACTTTGCCTTGGGTATGTTATTTGGTCCATTTGCTATGATAGGAACAGCAATTTCTGACCCGACACCAGATAGAGGTAAACAAACCTATATGATGTCTAAAAATAAAGATCAATTCAACGATCTTCAATACCTAAGTTGCTACAAGAAAAAAGCAAAAGGAGAACTTATAGTAATGGAATCATTGGGTTGGGCAACATGGATTCTATTTATTCTAATATTATAAACTTGACCGAAAAAAACTAATCACAACTGCTAATAGCAAAAGAGATGATTTAGCCTAAATCTAGTAACATTTTCAACCAAGAAACAGTTGCTATTCAAAATTAATTTGGTCTTTTTAAGCTTGTGGCTAGTTTAGTAATATAAGTTTTCAATAATAATTCGTATACCCATAACCAAACCTATTTTATTTAGGGTTTAGTTATGGGTATTTATTGTTTGAGCCAATCGGCGAAATTAAAAATAAAAGCTTTTTAATAGATAGCTTTTTTTTGCAATGCAGCATTACATTTTCTAAAATCATATATTTAATACGATAGTCTCACTCATGTAAATAGATGATTGCTCTCAGTGATTTTTTTATTTATTTACTTAAAAAATTATTC
>JBILJL010000248.1:0-3939 GCA_044377255.1 Bacteroidia bacterium | reverse complement strand
TTTTCTATGGAAGAACTGGCGCTACGTATCCAAGTTTTTTTAAAGCGTAACATGAAAACCAGCAATGAGTCTGAGCTCAAAGAAATTCAAGCAATTGGTGTTTATCGGTTTGATCCAATTAATTTTGAATTGATTTTAAACGAGAAAAAAATACGGTTGACCAAAAAAGAGGGTGCCTTGTTATTGATGCTCATGAATAGGCCTGGTGAACTCATAAAAAGAGAAGTACTCCTAGAAAAAATTTGGGGTAGCGACGATTACTTTGCAGGTCGTAGCATGGATGTTTATATTTCGAGGCTTAGAAAATACCTCAAAGAAGATCCCAATATTGAATTGGTAAACCACCACGGAATGGGGTTCCTGCTTCAAATAAAATAGTTTTTTGCCACGGAGGCTCCAAGGAACTAAGTTTTTTTTTAAATAAAATCTCTGTGTGCTCTGTGCGATTTTCTCAGTGAGCTCTGTGGTTAAATAAAATAACCATTAACCACAGAGCACACGGAGAGAAGACACAGAGCTTTATGAGTAAAATATAAAACAACTCTGTGCCTTGGAGCCTTGGTGGCAAAATTGTTGCTTTGTAGTGAAAATTAACCTTATAAGGTCCCAACCATGTTTGCGGGGATTACCCATTGGTCGAATTGCTCGCTGGTTAGTAAGCCTAATTCAACTGCAGCTTCTCTTAAAGTCTTGTTTTCTTTGTGTGCTTTCTTTGCAATTTTAGCAGCATTTTCATAGCCAATGTGTGGGTTCAAAGCTGTTACCAACATCAACGAATTTTCTAAATGCTTGTTAATAGTTTCGTTATTCGGAACGATGCCAATTGCACAATTATCATTGAACGATACACATGCATCGCCAATTAATCTGGCGCTTTGCAAAACATTGGCGGCCATCATTGGTTTAAAAACATTCAATTCAAAATGCCCATTACTTCCACCTATTGAAACCGCAACATCATTACCCATAACTTGTGCCGCAACCATGGTCATGGCTTCTGGTTGCGTTGGGTTTACTTTGCCTGGCATAATAGATGAGCCTGGTTCATTATCTGGAATAACAATTTCGCCAATTCCACTTCTTGGTCCTGATGACAACATGCGAATGTCATTGGCAATCTTCATCAAACTTACCGCCACACGTTTCAACGCACCACTCATTTCAACCATCGCATCATGTGCAGCCAATGCTTCAAATTTATTTGGTGCCGTTACAAATGGAAGTCCGGTAAAATCTGCAATTTTTTTAGCCACTAAAACATCGTAACCTTTTGGCGCATTTAATCCAGTACCCACTGCAGTTCCGCCAAGAGCAAGCTCTGCAACCATTTCTTGTGCATTGCGCAAAGCACGCATGCCATTGTCTAATTGTTGCACATACGCACTAAACTCCTGACCTAAGGTTAATGGAGTAGCATCCATAAAATGGGTTCTACCTGTTTTAACAATGTGCTTAAAACTTTCAACCTTTGAGGCAAGTGTATCTCTTAGTTTTTGTATGCCAGGTAATGTTATTTCTGCAACCATTTTATAAGTGGCAATGTGCATAGCAGTTGGGTAAGTATCATTACTCGATTGCGATTTATTTACATCGTCATTTGGGTGCAACACTTTTTTCTCATCGGCTAATTTACCACCTGTTAATACATGCGCTCTATAGGCAACTACTTCATTTACGTTCATGTTGCTTTGGGTACCAGAGCCCGTTTGCCAAATAACCAATGGAAATTCACCATCTAAGGCTCCAGTTAATATTTCGTCGCAGGCCAAGCTAATTAAATCGCATTTTTCTGCACTCAATACTCCTAAATCTTTATTGGCATGAGCCGCAGCTTTTTTTAAATAAGCAAAAGCATAAATAATTTCCTTTGGCATGCTTGCCTCCGGACCAATTTTAAAATTATTTCTAGAACGTTCTGTTTGTGCGCCCCAATATTTATCTGATGGCACCTGAACTTCACCCATGGTGTCGTGTTCAATTCTGTATGGCATAACTGTTTTTTTTTGAGCCTCAAAAATATGATTTTCTTAGCTGCTCTGCACCAATTCTTAGCTGATTTTATGCAGCGCTTTCAAAAAAAAGAAAATCACAATTCTACATTGTAACGAAAAAAAACATAAATGTCAAGTAGTGAGTTTGTTATATTTATTTTATTTTTACTTCTCAAATAAAATTTTTATGAATCACACTGCCACTCAATCCATGCTATATACCGAGCATTTCAGCTGGTTGCGAATCATGGATCAAACTAAAAATCAATTTAAAGAACTACAATCACGCTTAGAGGAGTCTATTCCTCAATTTTCTTATTCTGGCAATATGGCTAGAGTAGAGCAGTTTCAAAACAGGTTTATCAGGCAACTAGAGGTATTAGATGAGCTGAGACACGACATCAAGCAGCACGAAAACCATTTAGAGCAAATGGATCAGCCAAACCAATTGTTGTTATTAACCCATATTTCTTTGCGCGAGCAATTCAATAGGTTTTACGACTTATTTATTGAGCTTGAACGCGATTTTGATGAGTTTCTAGCCTAGTAATTTAAGCCTCTTCTGTTTCCATGCCTTGATCCCAATCGCCTGCGGCAAAAGATTGGCTTTGGTTAGCGTAATAATCTTTTGTAAAATTACACCAAACGCAATCTTCTTTTCCACAGCCTTGGGTAAACTCTTTTTGAACAATTTTTTGGTAAACAGTTTTTATTTGGCTTTCAACTATTTTTAAATCCTCAGGAATAATTTGAATTTTTTCTTTGTGAAATTTGTATTCAGTTGCGCCTTTTAATCCGGGCTGAACCAAGGGCTCAATAAAATCAAATTCGCTACTGCGCATTTCCCATTTTTTGGTGGCATCGTAATCCATTAAGAGCTTATAAAATACCGCTTGTCGCCAATAATCACCTCCAAATTCATCTTCAAACTTAGGTGCTTTACCAGCTTCAATGTCTTTGGCTACCGCTTCTGGATTAGGCCTGTTAAACTTTGTTTTTGCATTTTTAAAGGAGCCAGTTTTATAATCTACAACGTTCACATAATTACCATCAAACTCCATTTTATCCAATTTTCCATTTAAGGGTATGCCTTGAACCAAAACATTTTTATAAGATCTTTCTACACTGGTTACTTTGTTCCATTGATGAATATATTCATTGTAGTAACGCGGCAGTATTTCTTCACCATATTCTAACCTTCTCTTAAATTCTGCTTCAGTAAAACTATCTTGCTTGCGGCGCATATACCATTTAAAGTCTTTCATTAGTTGTTCTATTCCGCTGAATTGTTTTTCTTCATCGCTATTCATTTTCTTAAAGAGTTGTTCCAAGGCATAATGAACAGCCGAACCAAAGGTCATACTTGCACTTTTAGGCGCAGGTACCTTTATAAAATTATTGAAGTAAAAAGATACAGGACATTTTAAATAACTGTTCAAATGTGTTACACTCAAGGTGTATTTTTCGAGCAAGCTATCTGTAAAAGCATTGTCGATAATGGCCATTGGAATGGTAGCTTCCTCAGTTTTTTCAAGAGGCGAAAGTGAAAAAGTGATGAGGTCTTCATTGGATGCCAATTCGCGGTGTATAGGAATAACTTTGTCTTCTGTAATTTCTGCAATAAATCTGCTCGGTTCAAGCGATTTTTGGTTCAAGTCTTGTTCACTAAAACTCATTTGTAAATGTGTTTTTGCCCTTGTCATGGCTACATAAAACAAACGCCTTATTTCTTCAATTTCATCTCCTTGAATAGCAAAAAGATTATCTGGTAATTTATAACTTCTATTCCTGTTGCTATCGTCCCAAGGCTTGCTATTACAACCAATAATATATACGTATTCAAACTCTAAACCTTTAGAGGAATGAGCGGTAATAAAATTTACACCCGACGCACTGTAAACAATTTTTTCTGCAGCCAGAGCAATTTTATTAGCCTGCATCAATAAAA